>JALZEG010000012.1 GCA_030862185.1 Actinomycetota bacterium | reverse complement strand
GCTTCTACGCGGTCGAGACGGTGGTGCCGAAGGCGACGATCAACGTGCTGATCCCGGAGCTGAAGTCGCTAGGGGCGGAAGACATAGTGGAGATCCCGATAACCAAGATCGTCCCCTAGGCCGCTGCAGCGACGGTCAGTCGTCTCAGGGCCCCTGCGGCGGCGGGGCGGCCCTCTGCGCGTAGGCGAGCTGCAGCTCCGCCAGCAGTTGCCGCAGCGGCTTCTCGGCCCCCTGGAGGCGCGGCCCTACCGCGTTCACTATGCCCGCCAGCGCGTCTATCGCCAGCTGTGCGTCCGCGGCCGCATCCAGGTCCAGCTTCGTCCCCGCCACGTTCGCCAGCGTCGCAGCGGTGTTGATCACCCACTCGATGCTCGGCGTCCGGGCGATCTCGTCCGCGATCTGCCTCGCCTCGGCTTCCTGCTCCGGCGTCCACACCCGCTCGCCCGGACCCGCAGCCTCTCCCGGCGCCGGCTCCTGCGGCGCCTCGGGGACCGGTTCGGCGGCCTCGGCCGGAGCGCGGGCGGAGATCCGCTTGTCCACGACCTTCGGCCGCGGCCGCTCGGCCTGCTGTTCCTCCTCCTCGTCACGCATGTGCGTTCGTTATACTTCACGGGCTAGCTTCGCCAAGAAGGGGCAGCACCACCGCCCCTCACCTCCCGGCCGAGACGCCGCGGGGGTCGGTCGCCGAAAGGCAACGGGTGCCGGCGCGCGCACGACGAGCGCCGGGCCCACGAGCCGGTGACGTCTCTTGGCGTCTCCGGCTTTTTTCGTATCGGTCGTCGAAAGGAGAGCAGGATCGCAACGGATCTGAGGATCAACGATCGCATCCGCGTCCCCAGGGTTCGGGTGGTGGGCGCAGACGGGAGCCAGATAGGGATCCTGGAGATCAAGGATGCGCTCGACATGGCCGTCGCGCAGGACCTCGACCTCGTCGAGGTGGCGGGCCAAGCGGACCCCCCCGTCTGCCGCATCATGGACTACGGCAAGTTCAAGTACGAGCAGGACCAGCGGCAGAAGGAAGCTCGTAAGAAGCAGTCGCAGGTCGTCGTCAAAGAGATGAAGATGCGGCCGAAGATCGACCGCCACGACTATGCGACCAAGCGGGGGCACGTGATCCGGTTCCTGCGTCAGGGAGCGAAGGTCAAGATCACGATCATGTTCCGGGGCCGCGAGATGGCCCACCAGGACCTCGGCCGGCGGTTGCTCGACCAGCTCTCCGCCGACGTGGCGGACATCGCCAAGGTCGACATGCCGCCGCGCGTCGACGGCCGGAACATGACGATGGTCCTGAACCCGTTGAAGGAGGCGGTGACGGCGAAGGCGCCCGCGGCGACGAAGCCGAGACCACCTCGTGAAGAGACGCCGGTCGAGGAGGAGGCTCCCGCGCCGCCGCCTCCTCCGAGGATCCCGCCGCGGAAGGTAACGAGAGCCGAGGGAGGCTGAGCAATGCCGAAGATGAAGACGCACCGGGGCGCGGCCAAGCGTTTCAAAGTGACCCCGACCGGCAAGATCCGGCGCCGCCGCGCGTTCGTGAACCACATCCTCGAGAAGAAGTCGCCCAAGCGGAAGCGGAACCTGCGCGCCCCCGACGCACTGGTGTCTCCCGAGGACAGCAAACGCATCCGCAGGCTGCTGGGCAAATAGCCGACGACCGTTCCTAAGGAGGGACACCATGCCACGCGTCAAGAGAGGCGTCGCCGGCCGCAAGAGGCGTAAGAAGGTCCTCGACCAGGCGAAGGGTTACTACTCGGCCCGCGGGAAGCACTACCGTGCCGCGAACGAGCAGGTCCTGCACTCGGGCGTCTACGCGTACCGCGACCGCCGTGCCCGCAAGGGCGACTTCCGCAGGCTGTGGATCATCCGCATCAACGCCGCGGCGCGGGAGAACGGCCTCAGCTACAGCCGGCTGATGGCGGGGCTGAAGCTCGCCGAGGTCGACGTCGACCGCAAGATGCTCGCGGAGCTCGCCGTCAACGAGCCGGCGACGTTCACCGCCCTCGCGGACGTCGCGCGCCGGTCGCTAGAGAAGGCGTCGTAACGGAGGTCGTCTCCAGTCTGCAGAATCCCCGGGTGCTCGCGGCGCGCAAGCTGCTCCGGCGTTCGCAGCGTGACGCGCAGGAGACCTATCTGCTCGAGGGGCCGGTGCCGGTTCTGGAGGCCCTGCGGAACGGGGCGGCCGTCAGGACCGTCTTCGTATCGACGGAGTACCGGGACGACGGCGCGCTCGACGAAGCGGTCGCCGAGGTGGACGCGGCGATCGTCCGCGCGACCTCGGCCGTGCTGGAGGCGCTGTCGGACGCGGTCACGCCGCAGGGCGTCGTCGCGGTGGCCGAGATGGAGGACGTCGCGCTGCCGGACCTCGACGAGGGCGTCGACCTCGTCCTCGTCCTCGACCAGGTACGCGACCCGGGCAACGCCGGGACTCTGGTGCGGTCCGCGACGGCCGCGGGGGCCGGGGCCGTCGTGTTCACGAGCGGTTCCGTCGACCCGTACGCGCCGAAGACGGTGCGCTCGGCGGCAGGCATGCTCGGCCGTGTCGACCTCGTGCGGAACGTGACCCTCGAGAAGGCGGCGGGCCACCTCGGCGGGCGCGGCTTCGACGTCGTCGGTACGGACCCGTCTGCGACGAGCCCCTACGACGCGCTCGACTACACGAGCCGCACCGCGTTCGTCGTCGGCAACGAGGCGTGGGGCATTCCCGAAGCCGGCCGTGCCTTCCTCACCCACACCGTGCGGATCCCGATGCCCGGCGACGCGGAATCGCTCAATGCTGGCATCGCGGGCTCGCTCCTGCTCTTCGAGGCCGTGCGGCAGCGGCGGGGTCGCCTCGGCGGGACCGCGGACTAGGCACGGATATCCTCGGCGGCTACATGACCGAGAACGCACGCTTCGCCGACATGATCTCGAAGATCGCGCACGAGCTCCGTTCGCCGCTCACCTCCGTCAAGGGGTTCTCGGCGACGCTCGTGAAGCGGTGGGATCGCTTCACCGACGAGCAGCGGCTCCAGTTCATCGAGACCATCCACCACGACGCCGAGCGCATGGGCCGCATCGTGTCGGAGGTCCTCGACCTCGCCCGGCTCGAGGCGGGGCGGCTGGAGCTCCAGATCCAGCCGACGTCGCTGCGCGACGTGGCGACGAAGGCGGTCGCCAACCACTCCGACCTCGGCGGCTCCGAGAGGGTGCGCGTGGAGGTCCCGCAGGACGCGGTGGTGCCGGCCGATGCGGAGCGGCTCGGGCACGCGCTGTCGAACCTCGTCGAGAACGCGATCAAGTTCTCCGACGACGGTCCGATCGTCATCTCCGCCGGCGACGGCGAGATCAGCGTGACCGACGAAGGCGTGGGCATCCCGAAGGACGCGGTCGGCGACGTCTTCTCCGGCCCCGCTCCGCACGCGCAGAAGTCGGGTCCCTCGGGTACGGGTCTGGGCCTCTACCTCACGCGCAAGCTCGTCGAGGCCCACGGGGGGTCGATCTCCGTCGAGAGCACCGAGGGCAAAGGGTCGAAGTTCACGATCAAGCTCCCCACGCCGGCCGCATGAGCGACGACGACGAGCTCCGGGAGCAGTTCGAAGCGGCGCGGGCTCAGGGTCTCGCGGCGATCGCCGAGGCGGAGGACATGGCCGCGGTCCAGGAGGCGCGCGTCCGCACCCTCGGCCGCAAGACCGCGCTGGCGCGCGCGCGCTCGTCGCTCGGACGGGTGCCCGACGAGACGCGCAAGGAGCTGGGGCAGCTCGCGAACGACGTGCAGCGCGCTCTCGAGGAGGCGCTCGACGCGAAGACGGCGCAGTTCGAGGAAGCCGAACGTGCCGCGCGCTGGGAGCGCGAGCGCATCGACGTGACCCTGCCGGGCGAGCCCGTTCCGACGGGCTCGGTGCATCCGCTGACGAAGACGATCTGGGAGATCGTCGACGTCTTCGTGGGCCTCGGCTACACGGTCGCGGACGGTCCGGAGGTCGAGCTGTCGACGTTGAACTTCGACGCGCTCAACGCGCCGCCGGAGCACCCCTCGCGCTCTGCGACCGACACGTTCTACGTCGAGGGAACGGACGAGGCCGTCTGCCTGCGCCCCCAGACATCTCCCGGCCAGATCAGGGTCATGCAGACACAGCCCCCACCCGTCTACATCGTCATCCCCGGACGGTGCTACCGACGCGAAACGGAGGACGCCACCCACCTCGCCGGGTTCGCGCAGATCGAGGGGCTGGCGGTCGACGAGGGCCTCACGGTCGCCGACATGAAGGGGACGCTCGAGCTTTTCGCGCGCGAGCTGTTCGGCAAGGACCTCGACACGCGGCTGCGTGCGCACTTCTTCCCCTTCACCGAGCCGTCGGCCGAGCTCGACGTCGAGTGCTTCGTCTGCCGCGGGGGCGGCTGTCGCATATGCAAGGGCGAGGGGTGGATCGAGCTCCTCGGCTGCGGGATGGTAGACCCCGCCCTCTTCGAGTGGGTCGGCTACGACCCCGAGCGCTACTCGGGCTTCGCGTTCGGGCTCGGGGTCGAGCGGGCCGCGGCGCTGTCGCACGGGGTCTCCGACATCCGGTACCTGTACGAGAACGACATCCGCTTCCTCCGCCAGTTCGAGGGCGCCTCGTGAGGGTCAGCCTCGCCTGGCTGCGCGAGTTCGTCGACGTCGACGTGCCGGTCGCGACGTTGAAGGAGATGCTCGACGTCTCGGGCACGAAGGTCGAGAAGGTCCACCGTCCCGGCGAGGGGATCACCGGCATCACGGTCGCTCGGGTCGAGGAGATCGGCCCGCACCCGAACGCGGACAACCTCAGCATGGTGACGGTCGCGACGGGAGACGGGTCGCAGCGGGTCGTCTGCGGAGCCCGCAACTTCGCGGTCGGGGACAAGGTCGCTCTCGCGGGCGTCGGGGCCACCCTCCCCGAGATGACGATCACGGAGCGGAAGATCCGCGGCGAGGTCAGCGCGGGGATGCTGTGCTCGGCCGCCGAGCTCGGCATCTCCAGGGACCACTCCGGGCTGCTGGTGCTTCCGGAGGACGCGGACCTGGGCGCCGACGTCGTCCGGACGCTCGGCCTGGACGACGAGATCTTCGAGCTGGAGATAACGCCGAACCGGCCGGACTGCATGAGCGTCGTGGGTGTCGCGCGCGAGGTCGCCGCGCTGACCGGCGG
>JALZEG010000374.1 GCA_030862185.1 Actinomycetota bacterium | reverse complement strand
GGGCCCGCGCGGACTCGCTGACGGTCGGGGTGCTCGCGATCGACCCGTCGAGCCCGTTCTCGGGCGGCGCGCTGCTCGGCGACCGCGTGCGCATGCAGAGCCACGCGACGGACCCCGAGGTGTTCATCCGGTCGATGGCGACGCGGGGGCACCTCGGCGGGATATCGCTGGCGACGCCCGAGGCGTTCCGGGTCCTCGACGCGGCGGGCAAGGACCTGGTGCTGATCGAGACCGTCGGCGTCGGCCAGGCCGAGGTGGAGATCACCGACGCGTGCGACACGACGCTCGTTGTGGTGAACCCGGGCTGGGGCGACGCCGTGCAGGCGGCGAAGGCCGGACTGATGGAGATCGCCGACGTCTTCGTCGTGAACAAGGCGGACCGCAACGGGACGCGCCAGGCGGTGCAGGAGCTGCGGCAGATGCTCGAGCTGTCGGAGGCGGAGTGGAAGCCCGAGATCGTCGAGACGGTGGCGACGAAGGGCACCGGCATCGACGAGCTGTGGGCCGCGGTCGAGAAGCACCGGGCGTACCAGGAGGAGCAGGGCCTGCTGGCCGCTCGCCGCCGCCGCCGGGTGCAGAGGGAGATAAAGGAGATAGTGGCGGAGCGATACCGAGCGAGGGTCGAGCACGACCAGGTGGCGCTGCTGGACGAGATGACGAACGAGGTAGCGGAGCGCCGCCTCGACCCCTACGCGGCCGCCGACCGCCTCATCGAAGCTCTGGCGTAGGAGGAGTTGGGTCCACGCGCCCCGAATATCCTTTATGTCCGAATGAGGAGAGCAAGGAGGCTCTGGTGAACCGGATCAAGACACGCATTGCGTTGTTGCTCGCCGCGACCGCCCTCTCGAGCGTCTTCCTCGCCGCACCCGCGGCGGCGGCCGACAACTGCCACCCGTACCCGCAGGTGTACTGCACCACGATGGACTTTTACTACCGGTGCGTGATCGGCCCGATCGTGTACGACTGGCCGCACTGCATCAACCACTAACACGCAGGGTCACCGCCGGGCGCTCCGGCGCGGCCGCCGACCGACTCATCGAAGCTCTGGCGTAGGAGGAGTGGGGTCCACGCGCCCCGAATATCCCTTATGTCCGAATGGGGAGAGCAAAGGGGGCCCAAGTGGTCGGATCAGGTCTCGGATCGCGCTCGTGCTTACGGCGGCGGTTTTGTCGAGCATCTTCGTAACGGCGTCACCCGCGGCGGCACACGGCGGCTGCAACCCGTACCCCGAGCAGTATTGCAACACGATGGATTGGGTACGGCGGCGCGTGTTCAACAGCGACCCTTGGTGCCAGACGTAACGAACTGACGGTCGTTCCGAACAACCCATGAGAGACCGGGGCAATCCCGGGAACGGGTCGCCCGCGGGGTGTGCCCGAGGGGCACGGGTAGAATTCCAGGCATGACCGACGACCCAACCTCGCGCTGGCGCGCGCGCTACGAGCAGGCCAAGCTGCGCGACGACGTCGACTTCGACACCCTTTCCAGCGTCGAGCTCGACCCCCTCTATGGCCCCCCCGACGGCGACGTCCCCGACACCATCGGCGTCCCCGGCGAGTACCCCTTCACGCGCGGGATCTACCCGACCGGCTACCGCGGCCGCCTCTGGACCAAGCGGCAGTTCGCCGGCTTCGGCACCGCCGACGAGACCAACGAACGCTTCAAGTTCCTGACCGAGCACGGCCAGACCGGCCTCAGCGTCGCGTTCGACATGCCGACGCTCATGGGTCGCGACTCCGACGACCCGCATTCGATGGGCGAGGTCGGCCGCTGCGGCGTCGCCGTCGACTCCCTCGAGGACATGGAGGTCCTCTTCGACGGCATCGACCTCGAGGGCATCACGACGTCGATGACGATCTCGGGCCCGGCCCCCATGGTCTTCGCGATGTACGTCGCCGCCGCGCAGAAGCAAGGGGCGACGGTCCGGAACCTCGGCGGCACCTGCCAGACCGACATCCTCAAGGAGTACATAGCGCAGAAGGAGTGGCTGTTCCCGCCGGAGCCCCACCTGCGGCTCACGGCGGACATGATGGAGTACTGCCTGAAAGAGGTGCCGAAGTACTACCCGCTGTCGATCTCCGGCTACCACATCAGGGAGGCCGGCAGCACCGCGGCACAGGAGCTCGCCTTCACGATCGCCAGCGGCTTCGCCCACGTCGAGCTCGGCACGAGGCGGGGCATGGCGGTCGACGACGTCGCCCCTCAGCTCTCCTTCTTCTTCAATTCCCACATCGACTTCTTCGAGGAGATCGCCAAGTTCCGCGCCGCCCGCCGCATCTGGGCGCGCTGGATGAAGGAGCGCTACGGCGCGACGACGACGCGGGCGCAGATGCTCAAGTTCCACACGCAGACGGCAGGCTGCTCGCTGACCGCGCAGCAGCCGTACAACAACGTCGTCCGGACGGCGACCGAGGCGCTCGCCGCGGTGCTCGGCGGGACGCAGAGCCTGCACACGAACTCGCTCGACGAGGTGCTGGCGCTGCCGACGGACGAGGCCGTCGAGATCGCGCTGCGGACGCAGCAGGTCATCGCCTACGAGACCGGCGTCGCGAACGTCGCCGACCCGCTCGGGGGCTCGTGGTTCGTCGAGGCGCTCACGGACAAGATCGAGGAGCAGGCCGAGGCGTACTTCTCACGGATCGACGAGATGGGCGACGGCTCGATCCTCGACGGCATGCTGCGCGGCATCGAGCAGGGCTACTTCCAGAAGGAGATGGCGGACGCCGCATTCAAGTACCAGCAGCTGCTCGAGCAGGGGCGCAAGGTCATCGTGGGCGTCAACCGCTTCACGAAGACGGTCCAGGAGATGCCGGAGGTCTTGCTGATCGGACTGGAGACCGAGGAGCGGCAGAAGAAGGCCGTGGCCGAGGTGCGTGCGAACCGCGACCAGCAGAAGGCCGACGAGGCCATCGCCGCGCTGAAAGAGATGGCGTCGGATCCGACGGT
>JALZEG010000339.1 GCA_030862185.1 Actinomycetota bacterium | reverse complement strand
CTGACGATCGACGTGCCCGAGGACTTCATGGGGGTCGTGACGCAGATGCTCGCGCTGCGCAAGGGGCGGCTCGAGAACATGGTCAACCACGGCACGGGCTGGGTGCGGATGGAGTACCTCGTCCCCGCGCGCGGGCTCATCGGCTTCCGCACCGAGTTCATGACCGAGACGCGCGGCACCGGCTTGCTGCACCACGTCTTCGACCGGTACGAGCCGTGGCACGGCGACCTCAGGACGCGGCCCACCGGGAGCCTCGTCGCCGACCGCCGCGGCCCGACCACTTCGTACGCACTCTTGAACCTCCAGGACCGCGGCACGATGTTCGTCCCGCCGGGGGTCGAGGTCTACGAGGGGATGATCGTCGGCGAGAACACGCGGGGCGAGGACATGGACGTGAACCCCACGAAGGAGAAGAAGCTCACGAACATGCGGTCGTCGACGAGCGACGAGCTCGTCCGGCTCATCCCGCACAAGGAGATGTCGCTAGAGCAGGCGCTCGAGTTCATCCGCGAGGACGAATGCGCCGAGGTGACGCCGCGGACGGTGAGGCTGCGCAAGGTCATCCTGGACCGCGCCGCGCGCACGCGGGCGTCGAGGACGGGGGCGCCGGTCCGGGCCGGTTGAGGTCCGTGTAGGCCTTCTATCCTGGGCGAATGATCAAGCTCGACATTCCCGACGAGCTGGTTCTGGCGTTCGCTCGAGAGCCCGTCCTGGACCTCTACCACGTCGGTCCCTGGAGGATGCCCGACGGCCTCCTCGGCTCGCTGCGCGACGCGACTGCACGCGCGGTCGCAGACGAGCGGCTGGCGGGATGGATCGCCCAGGGGAGCGACTACTACCGCGCCCCCACCAACGGAGTCGCCGAGACCCTGGGCCTCATGCTGGGTTTCCTCTTCGGTGGCTCCACGGTGCGCTCCGGCTACTGGGGAGACGCGTTGTGGGGGATGACCGACTCGTTCCGCTCGCAACCGGCGGTCTGGACGCCTTCGTGGAACTACCTCCGCACGCAGGAGGGCGCGTGGCGTCCGCCGGGCTGGCTCCTGCCGGTTACCGCAGGAGACGACGCCGAGCGCCGGTCGACTGCATTGACGGTTCTCCGTTCCCTCTGCGACGTCTTCGCCGACGTCGAGCCTCTCGAGCCGCGCCGCCTCGCCTTGGCCCGGCTGTTCGATCGACGCGCCCAAGATCCCACGATGTACGAGCACGACCTGAAGGCGCCGGCCGACTCGCTGGCCGACGACTGGGTCCGGCACGCGGACGACGAGACGCTCACTGCGCTGCCCGAGCTCAGCGGAAATGTCGGATACCTGACGTGGGCCCTCGCCGGCCTGGAACCCGTCCACCAGCACCTCCTCGGCGTGGTGGGTGAGGGGGACGGGTTCCCGCTCACCTTCGCGAACCTGATGCTCGGCGCAAAGGTCCATGAGATCCCGGCGGAGGTCGGCCTGACGATGGGCGGGGATCGGCTGCGGGAGATAGAGGACCACCATGCTCGCGATCGAGCGGCTTTCGTCCCCCAAAACTGGAGGGACACCACCGTGCGCTGGCTCGTTCGCGCCACCATCCGGGGCGAGCTGCCGGCCTGCCGCGCCTGGTTGGACATGGCCATGCGCGTGACTGGCGCAGTGACCGGGCTCCCGGGGCGCACACGGTTGCCGGCAGACGGCGTGTGGGTGCCCGTCCCTTCGTTCGAATGGAACATCAGGTCTCTGTTGGACAACCGGCCGCTCGTGAACCCGTTGGGGCAACGATTCGCAGAGAAGATGAAAACCGGCGTGTCGGCCACGGGACCCGGCGGGCCGGCGGAGAGGGCGGCGCCACCGGACGTGGTCGTTGGGCAGCCGGAGCTCGCCAGCGCGCTGCGCGATGCGTCGTCTTCCGGCGCGCCGGTTCGCCTGCTCGTGGCGGGGCCCGTGGGGAGCGGCAAAGGCGTCGCGGTGGATGCCCTGTCGAGCATTCTGCAGACACGGGGCTTCGTTCAGCGTCCCATATGGCTGTCGGCCGCCATGGTCACGGAGCGGAACGTCGTCGGTGCGGTGGACCTGCTCCGTAACGAGATCGGCCGCTGCGACAACCTGGGCCTCCTCGTGCTCGACGGACTCGACGAGATGCTGACGCGTGGAGGCTCGTCGGAGGACGTCGGGGCGGAGCTCGTTCGCGCGCTCGAATCGCGCGTGAACCTTCACGTAGTCGCCCTTTGCGACCCGGGTGGTGACGCCGACGTCTTTGCGGCGAACCCCCTCCTGGCCCGCGCCTTTCGCGTCGTTCGGACGACCGACTTCGACGAGGGGACGTTCGCGGAGGTCTTCAGGCGCAAGGTTCGGATGCTCGGCGCCCTCGTGGACGAGGCAACGGTTACGGCGGCCGCGCGGGTCCTCGCCGACACGCGGCCGTTCCGGAACCTCCGCAACGGCCATCTCGTGAGCGCGTTCGCCACAGACGCCGTGGCGCGTTCCCGAAGTCGCACCGGCGCGAACCCGCCGACGGTCTCCGTCGAAGATCTCCCGCGCGAGTTCACCGGCGTCCATCTCCCTCATGGCGACCCTCTCGACGAGCTCGACGGTCTGATCGCGTTGCGGGAGGTGAAGGAGGAGGTACGGCTGCTCGTTGCCGAGGCACGGGCGGAGCGGGCCCGTCGCGACGCCGGCATGGTGTTCGCTCCGCCCACTCGCCATCTGGCCTTCACCGGCAACCCGGGCACCGCGAAGACGACCGTGGCGCGTCTGCTGGCGCGCATCTACAGCTCGCTGGACCTCCTGTCGGGCGGCCACCTGGTGGAGGTCTCGCGCGCAGAGCTCGTCGCTCGGTACATCGGACAAACGGCGCCTCTCGTTCGCGCGGCCGTGGAGCGAGCTCTCGGCGGAGTGCTGTTCATCGACGAGGCGTACGCCCTCGCCCCGAAGGACTCGGATGAGGACTTCGGGCCCGAAGCGATCGCGACGTTGGTGAAGCTGATGGAAGACCATCGCGAGGACCTCGTCGTCGTGGTGGCGGGCTACGAGGAGGACATGGATCGTTTCCTGTCGTCGAATCCCGGGCTCGCTTCTCGGTTCGCGAGACGCGTGAGGTTCCCCGATTACACCGACGACGAGCTGGCCGCGATCTTCAGATCGATGGCGGCGTCCACCGGTGTCGATCTCGCGCCCGGCGTCGAGGAGCGCCTCGCGCGCATTCTGGCGGCGACTCCGCGCGGTCCCGGGTTCGGCAACGGCCGCTTCGTCCGCACGCTCTTCGAGAGAGCGCTGGGACGGCAGGCGCTGCGGCTGACGGCGTTCGGGGAGGCCGACCCCGACCCCGCCGCGCTTCGGCTGCTGTCGGCCGAGGACCTGCCGGTCGTCGAGTCGCTCGAGCGTGACCCCGAGCTCAGCACGTCGACGGGACAGTACCTATAGGGGGCCCCGCTACTCGACCTCCCAGTAGACGAACTCCGGCTCCGCGTCGGGCCCTTCGTCGCCCAGGAAGCTCACCCTGGATACCTCGACGTCTTCGGGGACCAGGACGAGCGTGCAGCTCTCGTAGCTGTCGCCGGGCGCGAACCCGCCTTCGTCGACGCTCTCGCAGGGTGGGAAACCTTGCTCCCCATAGTCGAACACGAGCGTCGAGCCGATCAGGTTGCCATCCGAATCCTCCAGGCTGACGTCGATGTTCCGCTCGACCGTCCCGTCGCCCGTGTTCTCGTAACGCACGTCGACGTAGTACGGGGTGGCATTGCGGTCCTCGGCGTCGACCTCGAAACCGGCGTCGGTCAGGTCGCTCTGGCTGCCTTCCTCGACCGCGAGGACGGTGATCTCGAGCTTCGTGTCGGTCCCGCGTGCGCCGGCATCGGTCCGCTCGTTGTAGCCGACGGTGACGGTTTCGCCCAGGGCGTGGACCTCACCTCCGTCGCCCCCGCATCCCGCGAGGAGCACGACGAACGCGATCCCGGAGAGAAACCTGGTGTGAGAGGACGCCCGACGTATAC
>JALZEG010000325.1 GCA_030862185.1 Actinomycetota bacterium | reverse complement strand
CCCCCCTCTCCCTGCCAGTAGGAACTGCTACTTCTCGATCGGCACCCCGACGAGGCTCCCGTACTCCGTCCACGAGCCGTCGTAGTTCTTGACGTCCTCGAAGCCCAGGAGCTTGCGCAGCACGAACCACGAGTGCGACGAGCGCTCGCCGATGCGGCAGTAGGTGACGACGTCCTTGTCGGACGTGATGCCCTCCGCCTCGTACAGCTCGCGGAGCTCTTCGACCGTCTTGAACGTCCCGTCCTCGTTCACGGCCTTCGACCACGTCACGTTCGCGGCCCCCGGGATGTGGCCGGGCACCTGCGCCTGCTCCTGCGGGAGGTGCGGCGGCGCCAGCAGCTCGCCGCGGAACTCCTCCGGCGACCGCACGTCGACCCAGGCGCCGCCGTCCTGCACGCGGCGCACGACGTCGTCGCGGAAGATGCGCAGCTCCGGCCGCTCCCCCCCGATCTGGAACGTCGCCGGCGTCCGCGCGGGGACGTCCTGCGACAGCAGCCTGCTCTCGAGCTCCCACTTCTTGCGCCCGCCGTTCAACAGCTTGACGTTCTCGACGCCGCGGTACTCGAAAAGCCAGTACGCGTACGAGGCGAACCAGTTGTTGTTGCCGCTGTAGAGGACGATCGTCTGGTCGCTGCCGATGCCCTTCTCGCCGAGCAGCTTCGCGAGGCGCTCGGAGGAGATGAACTCGCGGCGCGGGACGTCGTGCAGCTCGTTCTCCCAATCGATCGCGATCGCGTTCGGGATGTGGCCCTTCTCGTAAGCGGTGATGTCCTCGTCGACCTCCACGATCACCACGCCGGGGTCGTCGATGTGCGCCTCGACCCAGTCGGTGTCGACCAGGGCATCCGGGTTTGCGTACTCCGTCACCTAGGTTCCTCCTTCTCGTCTGCCGTCGATGAGCTCCCTGATGCGCGTCAGCTGGGCGGAGGCGTCGGCGAGCATGCGGTCGAGCATGCGGAGCTCGAGCTCGACCTCGCTCCCGGCGTCCGGCTCGACCCATGTCTGGTCGGGTACGTCGACTCCCGCCTCCGACAGCGCTCCGGCCTCGCCCTCCCAGGTGAAATAGACCTTGGCGGGGCGGCCCTTGGTGCGGCGCCGGGTCTCCGTGGCGAGGAAGCCGGCCTCGACCATGAGATCGAGGTGCGCCCGGGCGACGTTCGGATGGATCTGGAACGCGTCGGCGATCTCCTTGACGGTCTTCGCCCCGCTGCGGAGCAGGAGCGAGAGGATCGCCGCCCTGGTCGGCAGCGAGAGGACTTTTGCGGTCTTGGTCGCGGAGTCGTCCCCGAGCCTGGCCATGGCGGATTCCTAACAGCATTTGCACGTTTTAGCAAGTGCTAAACGTGCAAAAGGGCTTCCCGCCTCGATTGGCAGAAAACCTGCGGAATCCGCAACTTTTCGTGCAACGGGCCCGGCTAGTACGCCCGCATCCGGCCCTTGTTCGGCGCCCGGTCGACGCAGTCCTCGATGCACGTCTCGCCGCTCAGGTCCTTGCTCTTCGCCGCGAGGTCGAGGTGGTTCCCGTCGAGCTCGGCGAGGTCGAGCGGCATCGTCACCTTGGCCGTCCGGCGGTTCGGCCGCTTCGCCACGATCGGCTCGTACTGATTGCTGCCGTCCCTGGACCGCAGGGTGAAGTAGAGCGTCCCCCTGCGGCAGACGAACGAGCCGACGAGGTCCCACTTGTTGTTACCGCTCCCGTCGAAGAGCCACTTGAGCGAGGTCTTGGCCGCCGGGCGAAGCTCGCGGCACTTCCAGCCGGAGTGGGTCTTGATGGTGAGGCGCCCGACGCCCTCGGGCTTCTCGACGAACTTGATCAACGAGATGTCGATGCTGAGCCCCGAGTCGGCGGGATCCCTCCGCTGTGCTGCCGAGGCCGGGGCGGCCAGAGCGGCCAGCATCAATCCCGCGATCGAGCAAACCGACACGAATCTACGCATTGCAGAACCTCCCGCGAATCGTCGACTCTCGTGAACCCCGGCCGAACATCTCAGAGGTTCGCCGGAACCGCAAGGCACTTACGCCTCGGTCTTGCCTGCTTCGACGAGACCTTCGAGCAAAGTGTTCCAGCCGAGGAGCGCGCATTTGATCCGCACCGGGTACTTGACGACGCCCTTGAGCGAGATCAGGTCGCCGAGCGCGTCGGCGTCGCCGTCCTCGTCGCCCGCCATCATCCGCTTGATCGACTCGCCCAGCTCGCCGGCCTCCTTCGCGGACAGGCCCTTGACCTTCTCGGTCATCATCGACGTGCTGGCCTGGCTGATCGAGCAGCCCTTGCCCTCGAACGCCACTCCCGTGACCGTGTCGCCGTCGAACTTCAGGAACAGCTCGATCTCGTCGCCGCACAGCGGGTTGTTGCGCTCGAGCGCGACGTCGTGGGGATCGATGCGGCCCTTGTTACGCGGCGCGCGGTAGTGGTCGAGGATGACCTCCTTGTACAGCTCCTCCAGGCTCAGACGAACCACCCTTTCGCCTTGTCCAGCGCGCCGATCAAGGCGTCCACGTCGTCGCGCGTGTTGTAAACGTAGAACGACGCCCGGGCGGTCGCGGGGACGCCGAGGCAGCGCATCAGGGGCTGAGCGCAGTGGTGGCCCGCGCGGATGCACACGCCCTCCTGGTCGACGATCGTCGCCATGTCGTGGGGATGGACCTCGGGGAGGTTGAACGCCACGACGCCGCCGCGGTCGTGCGCGTCGGGGGGACCGTAGATCGTGGCCCCGGCCTCGCGCAGCCGCTCGAGCGCGTACGACGTCAGCTCGACCTCGTGCTCGCGCACGGCGTCCATGCCGAGCTCCTCGAGGTATTCGATGGCGGCCCCCATGCCGACGACCTGAGCGACGTTCGGCGTGCCCGCCTCGAACTTGTGCGGGATCTCCGCGTATGTCGCGCGGTCCGCCCACACCTCGCGGATCATCTCGCCGCCGCCGTGGAACGGGGGCATGGCCTCGAGCAGGTCCTCGCGGCCGTAGAGGACGCCGGCGCCGGTCGGGCCGCACATCTTGTGAGCCGAGTAGGCGAGGAAGTCGGCGTCGAGCTCGTTCACGTCGAAACTCAGGTGCGGCGCGGCCTGCGCCGCGTCGACCAGTACCCGCGCGCCCACCGCGTGGGCCGCGTCGGCGATCCGGCGAACCGGGTTGATCGTCCCGAGGACGTTCGACATCAGCCCGAGCGCCACCAGCTTCGTCTTCTCGGTCACGTACTCGTCGAGCAGGTCGACGCGCAGGCGACCCTCCTCGTCGATCGGGAGGTGCCGCAGCACCGCGCCGGTGTCCTGGCAGTGGAGCTGCCACGGGATCAGGTTCGAGTGGTGCTCCATGTCGGTGACGAGGATCTCGTCGCCCTCACGGACGTTCGTCCGGGCCCACGTGTACCGGACGAGGTTGATCGCCTCGGTCGTCCCGCGCGTGAAGACGATCGAGCGCGTGCTGCGGGCGCCGATGAAGCGGGCCGACGCCTCGCGCGCGCCTTCGTACGCGGCGGTCGCCTTCTCGCCGAGCTCGTAGATCCCCCGGTGGACGTTCGCGTTCTCGGTCTCGTAGAAGCGGACGACGCGGTCGATGACCTGGCGCGGCTTGTGCGAAGTCGCGGCGGAGTCCAGATAGACGAGCGGCTTGCCGTGGGCGAGCGTCTCGAATATCGGGAAGTCCTTGCGGACGACCTCTGCGTCTAGCGACATCGCGATCCCATCTTCTCCTAGACCTTCGCCCTCTCGCGGCGCTCGACCTCGGCCAGCTCCTCTTCCGAGAGCCCCAGCTCCTTCGCGATCCCGGCGTAGCCCTCGGCCTCCAGCCTCTCGGCGAGCTCGAAGCCTCCGGCCTTAACGATCCGGCCGCCCATCAGGACGTGCACGGTCGAGGGCCGGATGTAGTTGAGCAGGCGCTGGTAGTGCGTGATCAGCAGAATGCCGACGTCGGGGCCGGAGAGCTTGTTGACGCCCGCGGAGACGTGCTTGAGCGCGTCGATGTCGAGCCCGGAGTCGGTCTCGTCCATGATCGCGAGCTCCGGCTGGAGCACCGCCATCTGCAGGATCTCGTTGCGCTTCTTCTCGCCGCCGGAGAAGCCCTGGTTCACGTAGCGGTCGACGAGCTCCGACGGGATCTCGAGGAGGTCGACCTTCTCCTGCAGGTACATGCGGAACTGCATCGCGCTCTTCTGCTGATCCGGATGGATCGCGTTGTAGGCCGTGCGCAGGAAGTTGACGACCGATACGCCCGGCACCTCGGTCGGGTACTGGAACGCGAGGAAGATGCCGCGGTGCGCCCGCTCGTCCGGCGCGAGGGCGAGCACGTCCTCGCCCTTGTAGAGGACCTTGCCGGCGGTCACCTCGTAGCCGGGGCGGCCGGTGAGCACGTACGCGAGCGTCGACTTGCCCGACCCGTTGGGGCCCATGATGGCGTGAATGTCGCCCTTGTCGAGGCTGAGGTTCAGGCCCTTGAGGATGGCGCGGCCCTCGACCTCGACGTGCAGGTCCTCGATGTGAAGAAGCTTCTCTGCCATTAGTCCGTCACTCCCCTGGTGCTTTCCTGGGGCCCACGAGGATCTCGCCGCCCTCGACCTTCACCGAATAGCTCGCCACCGGCTTGGTGGCGGGCAGGATCCGCACCTCGCCGGTCGCGACGTTGAAGCGCGACCCGTGCAGCGGGCACTCGACCTCCAGCTCCTCGGGCTCGAACTCTCCCTCGGTCAGGTAGGCCTCCTGGTGCGAGCAGATGTCGCTCAACGCGTAGACGTCGTCGCCGACGCGGTACACACCGACGAGCTCGCCGCCGACGGAGAACTGCTTCATCTCGCCGTCGCCGAGGTCGTCGAGCCGCGCGATCGGATGGAACGCCACCTAGACCGCCACCTCGAGCCGCTGCGTCCCCTCGACCTTCGCGGCGATCGCGTCGGAGAGGTCCTCGCGCACCTGCGGGAGGCGGATGCGATCGAGGACCTCACCGAAGAACCCGAACACGACGAGCTTCTGCGCCGTGACTCGGTCGATGCCGCGGCTCATCAGGTAGAAGAGATGCTCCTCCTCGACCGGCGAGACCGTGGCCCCGTGCGTGCACCGCACCTCGTTCGCCTCGATCTCGAGCTGCGGGATCGAGTGCGCGAGCGCGTCCTCGGACAGCACGAGGTTGCGGTTCGCCTGGTACGCGTCGGTGCCCTGCGCGCCCTTTGCCACCTTGATGAGCCCGGAGTACTCGCTGCGCGACTTCTCCTTGAGCGCCCCCTTGTAGAGGAGGTCGGACGTCGCGTGCGGCGCGGCGTGCTCCTGGAGCGTCCGCTGGGCGAAGTGCTGCTCGGCGTCGGCGAAGTAGAGGCCGAGCATCTCGGAGAACGACCCCTCGCCCTTCAGCACGGACTCGACCTGCGTGCGTGCGAACTTCGAGCCGAGATTGACCGCGAGGCTGCGCACGGTGGAATCGCGGTAGCCGGTGAAGCGCTGCGTCTGGAAGTGCGCCACACCGCGGCCCCACTCCTGGAGCGAGATGTAGTTGACGGTCGCGCCGCGGCCGGCGGTGACCTCGACGACGCTCGCGCACATCGACGGTGCCGTCGCGTCGTCGCTCTTGAAACGATCCACGAACGTGAGCGACGCCTGGTCCTCGACGACGATCGTCGTGTGCGGGAAGGTCGAGCCGCCCGCGTCGACGTCGCGCAGCACCTCGAGCGGGACGTCCACGTCGACGCCGCGCGGGACGTACACGATGACGTCGTCGGAGTGGAACGCGCCGTGGAGGGCCGTGAAGCGGTGCTCGTCGACCGGCACCTCGGTGAAGAAGTGCGACCGGACGAGCTCGGTGTCGGCGTCGACGAGGTGGGCGAAGACGACGCCCTTGGCGGCGACCTCCGCGGGAAGGTCCAGCGACCGCTTCGTCACCTCGGGCGGGGCGTAGAGCTCGAAGTCGAAGCCCCGGACGTCGGTGTAGCGCCACTCCTCCTTCTTGGGGTCGGGCATGTCGAGCTTCTCGAAGAGGTCGTAGGCCTCGATCCGGCGCTCGGCGAGCCAGCCGGGCTCGCCCGTGGCGGCGACTAGCGCCTCGACGGCGTCTCGGTTCAGTCTCGGCGTCATTCGGGTCGCTCAGCTCCCAGGTCGGGGTGGACGGTGCGGTCGGCGTGGAGCGGTCACGCGCCGCCCTGAGCCTACCAGTTAGGCAACCCTAACCTCGGGCCGCTCCGGCGCGTTTACCCTGCTCACCATGCACAAACAGGGTTCCGGGCGGATTGATTCCGGGACCGGGCTCGGACTGCTCGCGGTCGTCGGAGCGGCGGCGTGCTGGGGGGTCGCCGCGGCCGTGGCCAAGGACCTCTTCGAGGCCGGGGTCGAGCCGATCGAGCTCGCCCAGGCCCGCTCCTACGTGGCCGCGATCGGCTTCTCGCTGCTGCCCGGGGCTTGGTCCGGCGGTATCGCCGTCGACCGGAAGGCGGCGCCCGCCCTGGTCGGGCTCGGCCTCTCGATCCCGGCCGTCAACGCCGTCTACTACCTGGCGATCCAGCGCCTCGCGGTCGCCGTTGCCCTAGTCCTCCAGTACTCCGCGCCGGTGCTCGTCGTCGCCTGGACCGCCCTGCGCACACGCAAGCTCCCCCGACCGCTGCTGCTGGCGACGCTCGCGGCCGCGGTGGTCGGAGTCGTGCTCGTCTCCGAGCTCCCGGCCGGAGACATAGGAAGTCTCGACGGCATCGGGCTCATGCTGGGTCTCGCGGCCGCCGTCTTCTTCGCGACGTACACGCTGCTCAACGAGGCGACCGGCGCGCGCTTCGGGCCGATCCCCGCCATGGCGCGCGCGTTCGCCGTCGCCGCCGCGTTCTGGGTCGTCTACCAGGCGCCGCGGGGGTTCCCGCACGACCTGGTCGCTCCCGACAACTTCCTGCGCGTCCTGTTCATCGGCGTCGGCGGGACCCTCGTCCCGTTCCTGTTGTTCATCTGGGGAGTCTCGAAGGTGAAGTCCGAGAAAGCCGCGATCACCGCCACCATCGAGCCTCCGCTCGCCGGCGTCATCGCGTGGCTGTGGCTCGGCGAGACGCTGTCGGCGATGCAGGTCTCTGGGGGCCTGCTGATCCTGTCGGCGGTCGCGGCGCTGCAGCTGGAGCGAGCGCGTCCCGTCCTGGCGCCGGAGCCGTGATCAGCCCGCCGCCAGAGCCGCGAGCCTCCTGCCGATCAGCGGCGCGAACTTGAAGCCGTGGCCGCTGCACGGGGAGCCGATGACGACGTTGCCGTGGCGCTCGAGGACGAAGCTCTCGTCCGGCGTGTTCGTGTAGATGCACGTCTCGGCGTAGCGCGGCTGCGGGGTGGCGGCGGGGAAGCGACGAGCGACCCAGTCACTCAGCTTGCGCACCGACTCCTCGTTCGTCTGTCCTTCCTCGTCCGGGTTCGTCGTAGGTCCCGCGATGTGCTCGCCGGCCTTCAGGACCCCCGGGCTGCTCGGCAGCGAGTACACCGCGGGGTCGCCCCACTCGACCAGGGTCGTCAGCCGCGGCTCGTCGAGGTCGAAGTACGCGACCGTCTCGCGCGTCGGTCGCGTCGGCAGGTCGATGCCGAGCGGCGCGACCAGCTGCTTCGCCCATGCCCCCGCGGTGACGACGGCGACCTCTGCACGCTGGGGGCCGCGCTCGGTCTCGACCACCACGCCGCCCGCGGCGGGCGCCACCGCGAGCACCTTCGTCTCGTCGCGCAGCACGGCTCTGTGCGCGGCGGCGGAGCGGAGGAATGCGCCTACCGAATGCGCCGCGGCGATCACTCCCCCGTCGGCCTGGAACAGCACCGGGCCGTCGCTCGTCCCCAGCCACGGAAAGCGCGCCTCGGCCTCGTCGGCCTCGAGCACCTCGCACTCCGCACCGCACTCCACTAGCGCGTCGACGTGATCGTCGAGGGCCTTGCCGCGGTCGAGCCCGCCCGTCGTCAGGAGCAACCGCTCGCCAGTCTCGGTCTCGAGCTCGCGCCACAGCGGCAGCGCCTCCATCGCCATCGCGACGTACGTGGGATCCGGGTACGAGAGGCGGAAGATGCGGGACTCGCCGTGGCTGGAGCCGCGGTCGTGGCCGAACGCGAACTGCTCGAAGACCGTGACGTCGTGCCCGGCGCGAGCGAGGGCCCGCGCGGCCGCGGCCCCCATCACCCCGGCGCCCACCACCACGGCTCTCACGTCTCGGATTCTAGGAACGGACGCCCCGCCCCGGGCGTCCCCTCGATATGCGACGAATGCGGGCGTGCGCCGGAGCGGCCGTCCTGGTGATGGCGACCTCCGCCGCGGCCGGAGCCGCGGAGACGCCGCGCTGCCTCGGGCGCGACGCCACGATCGCCGGCGGGAACGCCCGGGTGCTCCGCGGGACGCCCGGCGACGACGTCATCGCCGCCTACGGAGGCGACTACGTAGTGCGGGCGGGCCGGGGCAACGACCTGGTCTGCGCCGATTCCCCGCGGGACTTCGTCCACGGAGGCACCGGCGACGACCGGTTGCACGCAATCGATCGCGACACCGCCGAGCTCTACGGAGGCCGAGGAAACGATCGGGTGACCGGCTACGAGCGCTCGAAGGGAGGAGCCGGCAACGACGTCGTCGTGGGCCTCGCGGTGTGGGGCGGGCCTGGCGACGACCTGTTGCGCGCGCGCAAGGGCGGGGTCGTCGTCTTCGGCGGCGCGCCCCGGGACGTTCAGGTCGACCTGCGAAGAGACAGCGCGACCGGAGAGGGCAACGACTCTCTCTCCGGCGACTTCGACAGCATCATAGGGAGCCGGCACGACGACGTGCTGGTCGGCGACTCCGAGGCGAACTACCTCTGGGGTGGAGCCGGCCACGACCGGATCGCGGGCGGCGCCGGTGACGACGAGATCTCGGGCGTCTCCGGTGACGACCGCATCACTGGAGGCCGCGGGAACGACCTCGTGTCGCCCGGCACGGGAGCGGACTTCGTATCCGCGGGGCCCGGAGACGACGAGGTCGACCCCAAGGAAGGCGACGACGAGGTCTACGGCGGACGTGGCACCGATTCCGTGCACTACGTGCTCTGGACGGAGCCCCTCGAGCTCGACCTCGCCGCGGGCCGGGCCGAGGGAGCCGGCAGTGACGTGATCGAGGGGTTCGAGAACGGATCCGGCGGCAGCGCGGACGACGTCGTGCGAGGCACCGACGGTCCGAACGCCTTGTTCGGCTACGAGGGGAACGACCGCATCGAAGGGCTGGAAGGGGACGACTCGATCGACGCCGGCGAGGGGATCGACATAGCGGACGGGGGCGACGGAAACGACACGTGCGAGAACGCCGAGACTCCGATCTCTTGCGAGGAGGCTCAGCCCCTACCCGCGCTCACCACGGCTTGAGCGCGAGCGGACGCGGCGTCGCGTTCCGGGGGCCGAGCCATAGAGCGAACACGATTGCGGCTGCGGCGAGCCGCATGCGGTAGCGGCTAACCGACGGAGCCTTCCATCTGGAGCTCGACGAGCCTCTGCAGCTCGACGGCGTACTCCATCGGCAGCTCCTTCGTGATCGGCTCGATGAAGCCGCGCACGATCATCTGCATCGCCTCGGTCTCCGAGAGGCCGCGGGACATCAGATAGAACAGCTGCTCGTC
>JALZEG010000319.1 GCA_030862185.1 Actinomycetota bacterium | reverse complement strand
TTCGCCTTGCTTGCGGCCCTCGTCGCCGCGCTCGCCCCCTCGCTGGCCCAGGCTCAGGTCCCTCCGACCCCGCCCCGGGACCAGTGGTTCGCCGAGAACGACACCGGCCACTGGTCGAAGGGCGACCACGTCCGCATCGACAAGAGCTGCGCCGGGCTTCCGAAGCCCAAGCAGGTCGCGTGCTCTCTGAAGGCGTTCGAGAAGAAGCCCTTCGTCGTCATCGCGTTCGTCGACACCGGGATCAATCCCTACCACCAGGACTTCCGGGCCCCCGAGTTCGTCCACCACCCCTCGAAGTACGTCGAGGGCTATCCGGCCGAGGCCCCGGCGCTGCGGCCTTCGCTCGGCCTCGCCGACGCGAAGGGCTACGAGGCGGCGCGCAAGGCCGACGACGACATGTGGAAGACCGTCAAGCGCGACCAGCTCTACTGGTTCCCCGGCACGAGGATCATCGGCGGGATCTCCCGCGGCACCGGCGGCGTGACGTCGCCGTGGCAGGAGCGAACGATCCTCGACGACCAGGGTCACGGCACCGGCGTCGCGAGCGTCGGGACCGGCCGCTACTTCGGCTCGAACCCGAACGCGCTGATCGTCACGGTCGAGAGCCTCGGCGAGCGCAGCCTCGAGTGGGCGACGTCGCAGCCGTGGATCGACATCGTCTCCAACTCGTGGGGCAACACTGCGAACCTCCCGCTCGGCGACCCCGAGTCGACCCGCGTCGCGACCCGCCGCGGCCAGACCGTCGTCTTCTCCGCCGGCAACGGCGCGACGAACACGAACTCGTCGACGGTCTTCGCGCCGGGGGGCCCGGTCGATGATCCCTGCAAGTGCAAGACTCCCGACTCCGACAACTCCGTGACCGACCCGTGGTCCGGTCCGTCGTGGCTCGTCACCGTCGGCGCCGCGTCTCCCATCAACGGACAGGCCCACTGGTGGCACTCCATCCCCGTCGACGTCGCGTCGTTCGGTTCGAAGTGGCGCGCCGCGGCGGCGTGGGGAGTCAAGCCCGTGGTCGACGAGGAGAACCGCGAGACCCGCGACTTCGGCGGCACGTCGTGCGCCGCGCCCACGACCGCAGGCGTCCTGTCGGCGATCATCGAGCGGGCGAGGATCCAGCTCGGCGACACGACCGGCGGGCAGCGCCCCGACCAGGTCGTGGCGATCGGCAAGAGGAAGCTCGCGAAGGGGCCGCTGGACGACGGCAAGCTGACGCGGCTGGAGGCCGAGACGCTGGCGCTGAAGACCGCCGCGCCGGTGCCGGCCGATCCGGAGAAGATCACGTGGGACTACGCGGTCCGTCCGACGACGCCGATCTACTACCTGCACCAGGGCTACGGCGTAGTGAACCGCGACTCGAAGGCGCTGGCGCTCGACGTGCTGCTGGGTAAGGCGGAGCTGCCGGACCGGACCGAGGTAGACACCTTCATCGCCGGCGTCGACGCGATCCGCGACGCGATCTGGGGCGAGCCCTAGGACGGCTGTAGCCGGGCCAGTCTCCGCAGCGCGTCTCTTTTCTCCGTCCGGCCCGCCTTCGTTTCGTCGACCGCCTTCTTCAACGACTCGATCGTCGCGTCGTAGGTCGCGCGGTCGACCGGGAACGGCGTCCCGTCCTTGCCCCCGTGGGCGAACGAGAACGACACCGGGTCCTTCACGGAGGCCGGCGCGCCGTAGGTGACCTCCGCGACCAGCGACAGCGCGCGCAACCCCTTCGCGCCGACTCCCTGCACCGACAGCAGGGACGTGTAGTCCTCCGGCTGTGCCTCGTACGCCTTCAAGAGCACCCTCTCGACCCGGTCGGGGTGCAGGTCGGCGAACCGCACGAAGTGATGCCGCGGCATCTCGAGCGAGCGCATCCGCAAGATCTCGCTCGAGACCTTCGACGGCTCCTCGCGCGCGAGCTCGACCGAGACCGCGCGGTTCGCCTCTCCGGCCCCCGCGACGAGGTTCGTGACGTCTTTCTCCACCCGGCCCGCGACGCCCGCGTGCGGATCCGACACGAACGTCGGCGCGGTGTGCCAGTGATAGCGGCGCGCCATCCCGTTGGCCTGGTTCATCCCCTGCTGCACGACCGTCCAGGAACCGTCCGCCGAGAACAGGAAGGAGTGGTGGTAGACGTCGTAGCCGTCCTGGACCGCCGACGAGTCGACCTTCGCCGAGAGCCTGCTCGCCCTCACGAGCGGCGCCGCGTCGAGCCCGAACGCGTCGCACGTGCTCTCTATCTCCGCCGGGGCGCGCCGTGACGTCTTGCCCTTCCCCCCGGTGACGACGAGCCCCAGCTCCCGGGTCAGCGGACGCAGCCCCTCCTTCAGCGCGCCGCACGCCGTGGTCGTGAGCCCGCTCGAGTGCCAGTCGAAGCCGAGCACGCAGCCGAACGCCTGGAACCAGAACGGATCGGAGGCGCGGCGGAGCAGGCCCCCGGGGCCTTCCTCTTCGACGACCGCGCGGCCGATCTCGCGCGCCAGCAGGGTCATCCGCTCGAAGAGCCAGGCGGGGGCGCGGCCGGTGTGGAGCGGGAGGTCGGCTCGTCCGGTGCGCATCCCGGCGAGCATAGGAGGCGTCTTCGTATAGTCGCCCGCGGCACAGCGAACGCGACAGGGGAGGGCGAGATGTTCTACGCGCAGCTGCCGTTTCTGGTGGAGCCGCTGGCGATCCTCGGGATCGTGGTCCTCGGGATCATCGCGCTGTCCGGAGGGCGCGGCGAGCCCGACCCGGGCGGAGACAGGGCGTACGTGTTGTACCTGTCGCTCGTGTCGTACGTCGCGATGTTCACGCTGCTGTTCGCGGTGGCGGCGATCATATCGGCCGCCGGGGAGACGTTGGTGGACGCGGAGCCTCACGTCGACGAGTTCGGATCGACCGTCGTCCTGTCTCCTCAGTCGCCCCCCGGCGAGGGTGAACAGCGCGCCCGGGACGCGATAACGGGCGGAGCCGTCGCCCTCGTCGCCGGGCTCGTCCTGCTGGTGCACCGCCGCAGGTCGGGGAGCTTCGTGGACGGTGAGGGGTTCGCACGCTCCCCCGCCCGGCGGACTCACGTCGCCTACCTCTATGCCGTCGCGTTCACCGCGGTGGCGGTCGTCCTGGTGGCCGGCGCGCTCGCGCTCATTGCGGGAGTGCGGGCGGCGGCGCCCGGCACCGTCAGCAGCGGCGCCTCCAGCCTCGAGCGGGACGCCGCGATCACCGACCTGTTCCCGGCCCTGACGCTGTCGTTGGGCGCGGGACTCATCTACCTCATCCACCGGCGAGCCGCGGACCGGTTTCGGGGGACGTCCGAGGGATAGGGACCCATCCGGCCCCCTCGGGGGTCAGAGGACGAGAGCCACCGACCGCCAGGAGAGCAAGCAATGACCACGACCCGATCCATCCGCCACCACGCCGGAGCCGCCGCTGCCGCGCTCGCGATCGTCCTCGCGACGATCGTCGTAGCGCCGGAGCCGGCCGCGGCGGCCCCCAGCTCGTGCTTCGGCCGGCGCCCGACCAAGCTCGGGACGAACGGCCCCGACACCCTCACCGGGACGTCCGGAACCGACGTCATCGTCGGGAGGGGAGGCAACGACACGATCTCCGGCCTCGCCGGCGAGGACTTCCTGTGCGGCAACCGCGGCAACGACCGCATCCAGGCCGCCGAGGGCGCCGACCGCGTCTCCGGCGGCGCCGGGGGCGATTCGATCCGCGGCGGCAAGGGGAGCGACTTCCTCTACGGCAACGCCGGCACGGACTCCATCCAGGGAAACGCGGGCGCAGACCTGATGGTGGGCGGAAAGGATCGCAACTACCTGACCGGCGACGCGGGGCCCGACCGGCTCTTCGGCGGGCGCAACGCGGACACCCTCGACGGTGACGCGGGCGACGACTTCTTCGATGCAGGCGCGTGCGAGACGGCAAAGCGCGAGAGGGAGTGCACGAACTACCTCTACGGCGACGAGGGCAACGACGAGATGCGCGGCGGACGCGACAACGACTACTTCTTCCCCGGCGAGGGGAACGACGAGGTCGAGGCCCGCGGCGGCAACGACGTCTTCGCCATCGACTACCGCGACCGCGAGGAGGAGAGGGGCGCGACGATCGACCTCGGCGAAGGGCGGGCGGAGAGCTTCCAGGGGACGGATCGCCTCAGCGGCATCGACGTCGTCTACGGGACGCAGTACGACGACGCGATCCGCGGCGACGGAGACCACAACAAGCTCTACGGCCGGAGTGGCAACGACTCCGTGCGCGGGTTCGGCGGAAACGACGTCCTGTTCGGCGGCGACGGGAACGACTTCATCGGCGGCGGCGAGGGCAAGGACCGAGTGGACTTCCAGGACTCCTACGGGATCATCGTGAACCTCGAGATAGGGACCGCGAACGGCGAGGGCGACGACCTGATCACGGACGTCGAGGACATCGGCGGCACCGGCGGCACCGACACGTTGATCGGCGACGCCGGACCGAACGAGATCAGGGGTTCGGGCGGCGAGGACACGCTACGGGGCGGCGACGGCGACGACACGCTGGTCGGCGGCGACGAGTACTCCGATCCCACCTTCGGCTTCTTCGCGGGAGACGCGCTCGACGGCGGCGCGGGAGACGACGTGATGCTCGGGGGCCGCGGGTTCGACGCGATCGACTTCGGGACCGCGTCGGGGCCCGTCTCGGCGTCGATCGCGACCGGGGTGGCGACGGGACACGGGACCGACAGCTTCCTCGAGATCGAGGACGTCATGGGGTCCGGATATGCGGACACGCTGGAGGGCGACGACGGGCTCAACCACCTCACGGGCCGTTCCGGCAACGACACGATGGACGCGGGCGCGGGGGACGACGTGCTCGTCGGGAGCAACGGCGACGACAGGATGGAGGGCAACCTGGGGATCGACGTCGTGGACTACGCGAGCGCGGCCGCCGCCGTGACCGCGAACCTCACGACCACGCAGGCCACGGGGCAGGGCGACGACACGTTGACCGGCATCGAGAACCTGTCCGGGTCGATCTTCGACGACGCGTTCACCGGCGACGAGAACGTCAACCACATCCTCGGGCTGAGCGGCAACGACACGATCGACGGAGCCGGGGGCGACGACATCCTCGAAGCCAACTACGGCGACGACACGACACGCGGCGGAGACGGCGCCGACACGATCCGCGACTTCGGCGGCATCGACGCGGTCTTCGGGGACGCGGGAGACGACCTCCTCGTAGCGGGCCTCAACGACGACTCCTACGACGGCGGCGCCGGCACGGACACGCTCGACTACGTCGACGCGCGCAAGAAGGTGTTCGCCGACCTCTCGGCCGGGACCGCCGACGGGATGGGAACCGACACGATCACCGCGGTCGAGAACCTCTCCGGCGGGATCAAGCCGGACTTCCTCACCGGCGACGCCGGACCGAACCTCCTCGTCGGGCGCGACGGCGTCGACCAGCTCTCGGGCGGCGACGGCGACGACACGCTCGACGGCGGGTCGTTCGACGACGTTCTCGAAGGCGGCCAGGGCCACGACATGGCGACGTACCTGCTCGTGCAGACGCCCGTGACGGCCGACCTCGAGGCGGGCTTCGCCACGGGGCAGCTCTCCGGTTCCGACACGCTGCTCGCGATCGAAGGGGTCGAAGGCTCCGCCGCGACCGACTTCCTGCGCGGCGACGAAGGGCCGAACACGTTCTTCGGGGGGCTCGGCGGCGACGTGATCGAGGGCAAGGGCGGCGACGACGTGCTCGACGGGGGCCTGGGGAACGACTACCTCGACGGGGGGACGGAGAACGACACCTGCCGCGAGGGGGAGACGACCGTCAACTGCGAATCGCCGTAGCGTCTGGGTAGGAAGTCCGGGAGGACGGCGACCGAGAGGAGCACGCCATGCCCGACGACCGGGAGCGAGAGCGCGAGACGACGGAGTCGACCGAGCGGATCCCGGCGGGTTCGATGCCGCCTGACGACGAGGAGGGCGAGGACAAGGACGACGAGGACAAGGTCGACGAGGGGTCGAAGGACTCGTTCCCGGCAAGCGACCCGCCGGCCTGGTAACGAGACAGGCCACCTCGGGAACGAGTGGTGCATGCGGTACACCGTGCACCGCATGCACCAGTGCACCCTGTCTACCCCTGTAGGAGTTCCGCCAGGAGCCGGTTCACCTCGGTCGGCTTCGGCTGCTCCCTACCCGAGAGTTCCCGCGCTCGATCCTCCGGTGCGGCCTATCTGGTGCTTCCTATTCCGCAGCTGCGCGAGGCTCTACGCGATCTCGGACGTTCCGGAGTGTCTTCGTTGCGGCATCGACGCCGATACCCCAGAGGAACAGTTCGATGTAGTGCTGCGGAGCACCAAAATACCCGATCCCTTCCCGGAAGTAGAAGATCCACATTCCTGTTACGAGCGCAAATCCGAAGCTGATGAGGCTCAAGAACGCGTCAATCCGGAATAGGTGGCCTCCATATGGAATTCGCTGGCCAGGGACACACTTTCGAGACGATCCACACGGGCGGTCGCAACATCGCGACCGGCAGGGTTGGGCGCAGTGTTACCTCTGACGGCTCCTCCGCCCGGGGGGGCGGGCGGTTCGACGACTACTCGCAGGTTGTTGAGGTCAGTCGCGGGAGGCGGCGCAGCGGCAGCGTCGGGCTCATCCCCAGAGATACATCCTCCATCAGAATGTCGTATACAGACCGCTCGAGCGCCGTCTCGAGTGCCGCCAGAGCGCTCTCACCCCGGGGCGCTGCACCCTCAGCCAGGCTCGACCCGACCTTGCTATTCAGGACCTTGATCACTGGCCTGCGGTTGCGACCCCGTCGTCTATATCTCCCTCGGTCTGGGGGGCACGGCCTACGAGTCGGTGGAAGACGCCTTCCTGGCGATCCTCCCTCGACATGGCAAAGCGCCGCGGCTACCCGGAGAGGAACTCGGCCAGCAGGCGGTTCACCTCGGCCGGCTCGTCGTGGTGCACCCAGTGGCTCGCCTCCGGTAGGCGATGCACCCGCGCGTCCGGCACCCAGGTCCGGTCCGGGTCCGCAAGCGCCGGCTCCAGGAAGCGGTCCTTCTCGCCCCAGATCACCTGGACCGGCCGTTCGATCACGCGCCACCGCAGCGCGGGCAGGGGGTTCGGCCGCAGCAGCGCGCGGTAGTAGTTGATCGGGTAGCGCAGGTCGTCGCTGCGGCGAGCGGCCTCGACGTAGAGCTCGACGTCCTCGTCGGTGAACGCGTCGCGGCGCGCGGGGTCGTAGCGGAAGAGCTTGCGCAGGAGCGCGTAGTCGTCCCGTGACACGAAGCGCTCCGGCAGCCACGGAAGCTGGAAGAAGCCGATGTACCAGCTCCGCTTCATCTGCCTCGGGCTCATCGCCCTGACGTAACGCTGCGGGTGCGGCCCGTTCAGGATCGCGAGCCGGTCGAGCGCCAGCGGGTGCGCCATCGCGAAGTACCAGCCGACGACAGCGCCCCAGTCGTGGCCGACGACGTGCGCCCGTCCGCCCCCGAGGTGCTCGACGAGCTCGTCGACGTCGCGCACGACGTTCCGGATCCGGTACGCGCCCACGCCGGGCGGCTTGTCCGAGAGGTTGTAGCCGCGCATGTCGGGTGCGACGACGCGGAATCCCCGCTCCGCGAGGAACGGCATCTGATGCCGCCACGAGTACCAGAAGTCCGGGTAGCCGTGGAGCATCACGACGAGCGGACCGCCCCGCGGCCCTGCCTCTGCGTAGTGCAGCTTCACCTCCGACAGCCGCGCGTATCCGTGCCCGATCTGCCGCTCGCGCGCGATCGTGCGCGCGACGTCGTTCACGAGCGGCCGCTCGCCGAGCTCGTCGATCCGGACCGGCAACGGGATCGACCAGTTCGGGCGCTCGTCCAGCGTCCCCGGCTGGTTCGGGCGCCGGCGAACCTCGAGCGCGTCCTCCAGCGTCGCGACGACGACGGCGCTGGGCGCCTTGCCCAGCAGCGCGTACGCAGCTTTGACCGCGTCCGCGGGAGGCGCGTCGCCGGGCAGTCCCGTCGCCTCGCGGAAACGGGCGCGGACGTCCGCCTCCGCCTCCTCGTTCGGATCGATCCCGAGGTCGCGCTGCTCCTGCAGATCGTCGCCGGTCCACATCCCTGCGACCGTCGGGAGGTCGTGGTTCGTCACGGCCGCGAGCGCGAGCTCGGGATAGTCCTCCGGCCGCTCGTCGAACCACAACAGGCGGTGCGAGAGCATGTCGCGCGCCTGCATCTGCTCCGGCACCACGTCCTCGACCGTTCCGAGGTCCTCGCCGACGACGAAGGCGCCCGCGCGATGGCTCTCGAGGGCGAGGACGTCGAGCAGGTCCTCGTACGGATAGCGGACGTAGGTCCCGTCCGCCGGGCCGGCGCCCTCGGGGATCCAGAAGAGGCGGAACAGCCCCAGCACGTGGTCGACGCGGATGCCGGCCGCTCCGGTGAGGTTCGCGCGCAGCGTCTCGACGTAGGGGCGGTAGCTCGCCGCGCGCAGCCGCCACGGGTCGAACGGCGGCAGACCCCAGTTCTGGCCGTGCGAGTTGAACAGGTCGGGAGGCGCGCCGACGGTGACCCCGCCGGCGAAGACATCGCCCCACAGCCAGGCGTCCGCGCCTTCGGGGTCGACGCCGATCGCGAGGTCGTGGACGATGCCGATCTCTCCGGCCGCGGCGAGGAGCTGCCGCTCGAGCAGCCACTGGACCCACTCGTGGAACAGGACGCGCTCCTCGTTGTCGACGCGGAACCTCGTCACCACGGGGCTCGCCGGATCGCGGTGCTCCGCGGGCCACGACGACGGGCCGCCGCCGTGGTGCTCGACGAGCGCCATGTACGTCGCGAAGTCCGTGAGCGAAGACCCGTGACGCGCGCGGAAGCGATGGAGCTCGTCGTCGTCCGGCCGCGCGCTCCACAGCCGCTCGAGCGCCTCCATCTTCAGCCGGTAGACCTCGTCGCGGTCGATGCGGTCGCCGGCGTTCAGCTTCCGCCCCTGCGCCGCGAGGTCCGAGAGGTCGTCGAGCCGCTCGCCGGCTCCCGGGACGTCCTCGACGCGCACGTAGAGCGGGTTGCGCCACCGCCGGCTGGACGGGAAGTACGGGCTGGGCTGCTGGGGGCCGGGCTGCGGTGCGTGCAGCGGGTTCACCAGCAACACGTCCGCGCCGGTGCCGCGCGCCCAGCGCGCGAGGTCGCCGAGGTCGCCGAGGTCTCCCATGCCCCAGCTGCGCGACGAGCGGGCGGAGTACAGCTGGACGGCCCACCCCCACGCCCGCAGCCCCTGGGGGAGATAGCACCTGCCGGGGCTGAGGATCAGGTCGCGCTCGGCGCCGTCGCGCCCGACCAGACGGTGGTAGCCGGGCGGCGCGTCCGGGGGCAGCGCGCCGTCGACGCGCGCCGACCCGCCGTCCTCGAAGCGGACCTCGACCGCGTCGCCGAGGTCCGCGTCCGCCCCCTGCCGCGCGACGACCACCGGCGACTCCGGCGGCGCGTCGCCGGCGGCGCCCATCGCCTCGAGGACCGCCGCGATCGTCTCGGGCGGCGCGTCCTTCCACCGCTTGCGCGCGTCGACGTATCCCGGGGCGATGCCCCACGCTCTCGGATCGGCCAGCGTCACACCTCCCGCACGACGTCTCGGGCTTTCTTGTCCGTTCGCAGGCCGAGAAAACGCGGGTGGCGCAACTTGCCGTCGGTCGTCCACTCGCTGAACGCGATCTGCGCGACGAGCTTCGGCGCCAGCCAGTGCGCGCCCTTCCTCACCGGCGGCTTCCCCGCGAACGGTGACTCCGGCCGTTCGAGCGGCGCCATCCGCGCGTGGAGGTCGGCGAGCGTCCTCTGGGTGAAGCCGGTCCCGACTTTCCCTGCGAAGCGGAGCTCGCCGCCGTCGTAGTAGCCGAGCAACAGAGCCCCGAAGTGCGAACGCGCGCCCTCGGGATCCGTGAAGCCGCCGATGACCAGCTCCTGCTCGAAGGAGCACTTGAACTTCAGCCACTCCTTCGAGCGTCCACGCGCGTACCGGCTCGCGGCGCGCTTCGCGATGAGGCCCTCCCACCCCCGCTTGCACGCCTCGCGGTAGTACGCCTCGCCTTCCTCCTCCACGTGGCTCACGAACCGAAGCGGCTCGTCGAACGACAGCGCGTCCTCCAGCAGCTCCTTGCGCACCGTCAACGGCAGCGACGTCAGGTCGTACCCGTCGAGGTGGAGCAGGTCGAAGCAGAAGTAGACGGCGGGGACCCGTTGGCGATGGACCTGCTGCAGCAGCGAGAAGCTCGTGACCTCCCCGCGCACCGCGGCGATCTCGCCGTCGGCGACGAAGTCGCCGGCCTGCGCGGCGAGGGCCCGCGCTACCTCGGGATACGTCGCCGTGAGGTCGAGCCCGTTGCGCGACAGCAGCTTGACCGACGAGCCCCTCTTGTAGGCGATGCACCTGATGCCGTCGAGCTTCGGCTCGAAGACCCAGCCGGGGTCGGAGAAGTAGTCCTTCGTCAGCGTCGCGAGCATCGGGTCGATCCACGACGGCTGCCGCGCCTTTTTCAGGAGCTTGCGGGCGTCCGCCGGGATGCGCGTGCGGAGGTCTGTCATCCGCGTCAACGTACCCGGCCCCCGTGTCGCTTCTCGTTCGCCCGGATTGGGAGCTTTTACGACCGGCCGAATCCTCGCGCGCTTGCGCGAACGAACCTAGAATTGGGCATTCACGGCTTCCCCTGATCGGAGACCGGTTCTTGGAGAGGCTCCACGACGTCCTCGGCTACGTGCAGCTCGTCCTGTACGTGGGCCTGGGCCTCATCGCGCTGATCCAGTGGCGCAGGCGCGGCGGGAAGCCGGCGGCATGGGTGGCGGCGACCTTCGGCGCGCTCGCGGCCGTCATCGTCATCAGCGAGTTCCTGCCCGAGCACGACGTGAGCCCCGGCATCGACTTCGTCCAGCGCCTGGTCGTCGCCCTGCTCGTCCTCTTCCCGTACTTCCTGTTCCGCTTCATGGCGTCGTTCGAGTCGCCGGGGCGCGTCCTCCACGCGCTCGCGGCGCTCCTCACCGGCGCGACGATCGTGGCGACGTTCCTGCTCGACCACTTCCCGGAGCCCGACGAGCCGCGGACGGAGGCGTTCCAGGCGTACGTCTACCTGCTCCTGGTGCAGTGGGTCGTCCTCCTCGGCGCGGTCACGTACCGGCTGTGGCGTGCGGGCCGCGGACAGCCGACGGTCGCGCGGCGGCGGATGCGCACCATGAGCATCGGTTCCGCCGGGCTCGCGATCACCCTCGTCATCGCCGGCACCGCGTCCGCGTCGGAAGAGGTCACCGGGGTGCAGATCGCGACTTCGTTGCTGGCTCTCGCCACGGGACCGTTCTTCCTGCTCGGCTTCGCCCCGCCTGCCTTCGTCCGCAACGCGTGGCGCCAGCAGGGAAGCGGGCGTCTGCAGGAGGCCGAGTTCGCGCTGATGGAGGCGTTGTCGCCGTCGGATATCACGGACATCCTCCTGCCTCAGGTGACGGAGCTGACAGCCGGGCGCGGATCGCTGGTCATCGATCGCCGCGGCGCGGTGACCGGCGTCCACGGATTGACCGCGCAGGAGGCGGCGGACCTCGCGTCGTCGTTCGCCGGCGGCGGCGCCGAACGGGCGCGCAAGGGGACGGGCACGATCACGGTGCCGATGCGGTCCGGCAAGCTCGTCGTTGTCACGAGCCCGTACACGCCGTTCTTCGGCCAGGAGGAGATGGACGAGCTCCGGCGCCTGTCCTTGCTCGCCGACCTCGCCCTGGCCCGCACCGAGCACTCTCGTCGCGAGCGCGAGCTGACCGAACAGCTGCTCGAGGCCCAGCGGATCGCGCGGATCGGGAGCTGGCAGTGGGACATCGCGACGGACACCATCACCTGGTCCGATCAGATGTACCGGATGCTCGGATTCGAGCCCGGAGAGCTCACGCCCGAGCCCGGTCTCTACGCCGACCACGTCCATCCCGAGGACCGCGAGCTGGTGGCCGCCAGGTCCGAGGAGGCACTCGCACAGGAGAAGCCGCTCGACTACGAGCACCGCTTCGTCCGCCGCGACGGCTCGACGCTGATCGTCCACACGCGCGGCCGCGTCGTCCGCGACGACACGGGCAAGCCCATTCGCATGATCGGCACGCTGCAGGACGTGACCCAGCACCGCGAGCAGGAAGCCCTGCGCGAGCGCTTCATCGCGAACGCCGCGCACGAGCTCAGGACCCCCCTCACGTCCCTGCTCGGTTTCGTCGAGATGCTCTCCCGGGCCCGCCACCGTCTCGACGAGGAGAAGCTCCAGACGATGTTCGACGCGATGACGCGTTCCGGAGATCGCCTCGCGGTGCTGATCGAGAACCTCCTCGACCTCTCGAAGCTCCAGGCGGGCCAGGTCAAGGTCGACATCGAGCCGGTCCCCATCGACGCGCTGGCGCGCGACGTAGTCGCGAGCACACCTCCGCCAGACGGCCGCCGCGTGGAGGTCGAGGTCGACGACACCCCCGTCGCGCTGGCGGACCGTCACCGGCTCGACCAGGTCGTCACTAACCTGCTGACGAACGCCTACCGTTACGGCGGCCCGAACATCTCGCTGTCGGGAGCCCGCCGCAACGGCGACGTCATCCTGTCGGTCACCGACGACGGACCGGGCGTCGAGGACCAGCTCCTCGAAGAGCTGTTCCAGCCCTTCTCCCGCGGCTCCACGTCGTCGACGATCGGCGGCTCCGGGCTCGGGCTGGCGATCGTGAAGATGCTCGTGGAGGCGTGCGGCGGCGAGATCTGGCACGAACCCCGCCTGCCGACCGGCGCACGCTTCTGCGTCAAGCTCAAGAGCGCGGAATGAGTCGCACGATCCTCGTCGTCGACGACGAGCCGGACCTGCGTCTGCTGGTCCGCATGACACTGGAGGGCAGCGGGTACGCGGTCGCGGAGGCGTCGACGGCCGCGGAGGCCGTGGAGCGTGCTCTCGCCGTGCGCCCCGGGCTGATCCTGCTCGACATCCGGCTCCCCGACTCCGACGGGTTCGACGTGCTGCGGACGCTGAAGTCGACCGCCGAGCTCGCGGACACACCGGTCGTGATGATGTCGGCGCACTCGAGCCCTCCGACGTTGGAGAAGGCACAGGTGATCGGCTCGCACGACTACCTCGTGAAGCCCTTCAAGCACGACGCGCTCCTGGAGCTCGTGGAGAAGTACCTGACGCCGCCGTAGCGCCGGTCGATATGCTGCCCGGCATGGCTGCGCGGGCACCGGAGCGGATCTCTGCAGGCGCGCTGTTCCGCAACGTCTTCGTCGTCGCCTCCGCGGGGCTGCTGATCTATTCCCTCTACCTGCTCCGCAGCCTCTTGATGCTCGTCTTCATCGCGCTGTTCCTTGCGGTCGGGATGGACCCCGCGATCCGGCGTCTACAGGGCTGGGGGATGAAGCGGGGGCAGGCGGTCTCCGTCATCCTGCTCGGGATCGTCGCGTTCCTCGCCGCGTTCTTCGCGGCGGTGGTGCCGCCGCTCGTCGAGCAGGTCACGGAGTTCGCGACGAACCTGCCCGAGTACGTCCGGGACCTCGCGGCGAACAACGAACGGATCCGCGAGTACGTGTCCGAGCAGAACATCGCCGAGCGGCTGCGTGAGGCTACGCAGGACATCCCCGCGCAGATCGGCAGCTCGTTCGGAACCGTCCTCGGCGTGGCCGGATCGGTGCTCGCGAGCATCTTCAACGGGCTCACCGTGCTGGTGCTGACGATCTACTTCTCGTTGAGCTTCACGAAGATGCGCGAGGGCAGCCTGCGGCTGATCCCGCAGAGCAGACGGGAGCGCGTGCAGAGCATCATGGATCCGATCCTCACCAAGATCGGGGGTTACATCGCCGGCAACGTCGTGATCTCGATCGTCGCGGGCGTCGTCTCGTTCGCGTTCCTCGCGATCGCCGGCGTTCCGTATCCGATCGCCCTGGCGCTGTGGGTGGCGATCGCAGACCTGATCCCGATGGTGGGCGCGACGCTCGGGGCGGTCCCCGCGGTGGTCGTCGCGTTCTTCGACTCCATCCCGACCGGCATCGCGACACTCGTGTTCTTCGCCGTCTACCAGCAGATCGAGAACTACCTCGTCGCGCCGCGCGTGATGACGAAGGCGGTCGACCTGTCGCC
>JALZEG010000287.1 GCA_030862185.1 Actinomycetota bacterium | reverse complement strand
CTCGTCGCGATCGCGCTGCTCGCGGCGACTGCGGCGTGCGACGGCGGGTCCGCGCCCGCGGCCCCCGTCGATCCACCGAGGCCGCCGAACATCCTGCTGGTCATCACCGACGACCAGCGCGCGACGGCGAGCATGCAGGCTCTGCCGGCCGTCCGGAGGCTGTTTCGCCGCGGGGGCCGCACGTTCACGAACGCTTTCGCGACCACGCCGCTGTGCTGCCCCTCGCGCGCGTCGATCGTTAGCGGCACGTACGCGCACAACCACGGCGTCCACACGAACGACGACGGCATGGACCTCGACCCGGACGCGACCGTGCAGCGTTACCTGCGGGACGCCGGATACCGGACCGCCGCCGTCGGCAAGTACCTCAACCGGTGGGACCCGAAGGTGAACCCGCGCCACTTCGACCGGTACGCGGTGTGGCTGCGCGGGATCTACCGGCACTCGAGCTGGAACCTGAACGGCAGGATCCGCCGCCCCGAGGGCTACACGACGACGCTGATGACCGGCTTCGCGTCGCGCTTCCTGCGCGCCTTCGAGAAGGACGACGACGAGCCCTGGTACCTGTGGCTGGGGCCGAACGCGCCCCATTCCCCCTACTCGGCCGAGCACCGCTACAAGGGCGCGAAGACGAAGGGATGGGACGGGAGCCCGGCGACCCGCGACCGGCAGGTGTCGGACGAGCCCGCATTCGTCGAGCGCTCGCAGAGCTCGGCGGAGCACGCGCGCAAGATCCGGCGCAAGCAGCTCCGAACGCTGTACTCGGTCGACGACCAGGTGGCGGAGGTGTTCGAGCTCCTGCGGGAGCTCGACGAGGACGAGGACACGCTCGCGATCTTCATGTCCGACAACGGCTTCCTGTGGGGCGAGCACGGCATAGTCGGCAAGCGCTACGCGTACACGCAGTCGATCCAGATCCCGCTGATGATCAGGTGGCCCGGCGAGGTCGAGCCGGGGTCGGTGGACGACCGCCTCGTCGCCAACCTCGACCTCGCGCCGACGTTGCTCGACGCCGCCGGCGTCGAGGCGCCGCAGGATTTCGACGGGACGTCGCTGTTCGGGGGCCGGACGCGCGACCGCCTGCTGATCGAGCAATGGGAGGACGAGGAGACGTACGTCCCCACGATGGCTGCGCTCCGGACCGGCGACTACCAGTACGTCGAGTACTACGGCGAGGGCGGACGATTGATCGCGCGCCAGTACTACGACCTGGTGGCCGACCCGTGGCAGCAGCGGAACCTGCTGGGTGACCGAGAGCGGGGTAACGACCCGGACGTCCGGACACTCGCACGGGTGCTGGGGGCGGTCCGCCGCTGCGCCGGCGCGGCGTGTCCCTGACCAACGCAACCAATGCGCGGCGCCGGGCGTTGGCCCTACTAGAAGGGTAGTCTTTGGCGGCTTTGCGTCAAATGTCGGTGAACCCAAACCTTCGGAGGGGGCATCTTTGAAGACGAGTGTGAGGGAGGGGCGGACCGCTCTTGCAATCACGGTCCTCCTGATCGCGACGTTGACGGTCCCGGCGCTCCTGGTGGCGAACAGCGCGTCGATCGCGCAGCAGGGTCAGCCGAGCCCCTCCGGGACGGCGCCGGCCATCCAGCTGCTGAACCCGTCCGACTACTCGACGTCGTCGACCGGGGGGGCGTCCCCGACCACGATCCCGGGCCCCCAGATCTCCGACAAGGACACGACCGACGACGACGCAGACCGGCCGGGGGAGGATCCGCGCGAGTATCACTTCAAGGCCGTGGTATCGAACGCGCCCGCCAATGCTTTCGTCGAGTTCTTCTTGATCCAGACGGTGGGTGGCCAGACGCAGACGTTCAACCTCGGATGTGCGCAGGCAGGCGCCACCGGCGGGGCGTGCCGGGGGGTCTTCAAGCCTTTCGGGGCCGTCGAGCTCATCCGGGACATCCCCGACACGTTCACCGAGGGCCCTACGTCGAGCACCGACCCCACGCAGTCCGACAGGGGCGGCGCGACCGTGCGAGCCGTGCTCTACGCGAACGCGGGGCAGAACGAGGTCGCGCGCGACGACCAGCCCGTGCTGATCAACCAGAACGACCGGCCCGACGCCGACCCGCTGTCGCGAGGCGAGGCCGACCCGCAGCGTGCTGCGGAGACCGTCGAGATCGTCTATCCGGAGCACGGCGGGCTCTTCGGGCTCTACAGTCCCGGTGGATCGGGGGCGGGTATCGGCGTGGTCGACGTCCAGTGGAGCGCCGGAACCGACGCGGTGCAGGTCTTCTACAGCACGTCGCCTACGGACGTGGATCCGGACTGGAAGTCGTGCAGCTCGTCCGAGACCACCGGGACCTCGACCACCGCCGCGTCGGCGCAGAATGGCGTGAGGTGCACGCTGACGGGTAGCGACCAACCCGAAGCGGTGACGGCGGTCGCCGCCGTGGCGCGCGACAACGAGAGCGACGACCCGAACGCCGCGCGGGCGTCCCTACGGAACAACTCCGGCGATGCGCACCGCGTCGTCGGGTACTCACAGCGGCCCGACCTGGTGTCCGTCGGCGACGAGACTGTGTCGGGTGCGTTGCCGCGCTGCAGCGGGCTCCTCGTGGCCCAGGTGCTCGACGACACCCAGGCGCGGCGCCCGGTCGCGGGCGTGGACGTAGACGTCCACGCGCAGGGCCCGACGGACAACCTCGCGTTCAACACGCACCAGACGACCGGGGGCGACACCGAGCAGAGCCAGTTCGACGAGTCGAAGGCAGACCGCAGCCAGCCCCCGCAGAACCACGCGCAGGAGCCCGGCCGCAGGTGCTCGAACAACAACCAGAGCGGGACCCAGGGCAACCACGCCGTGGGTGGAGGTCCCGACCGGAAGCACGTCGAGTCCCAGGACGACACCGACGACGACGGCCGCTTCGTCTTCAGGCTGTGGAGCGACGCCGCCGGCCGCACGCGCGCCACCGCCTGGGCCGACACCGTCGACGACGATCGCTTCTGCGCCGACGAGCCGTCCGGATCCGGGGTCGTGACGTGGGGCAACGCAACCGATACGGCGCCCGCTCCGGAAGCGCCGGAGCCCCAGCCGTGTCCGTCGCCCTCGCCGAGCGGCTCGCCCAGCGGCAGCCCACAGACCCCCACCGGGTCGCCGACGCAGAGCCCGACGGGTAGTCCCACGCAGAGCCCCTCTGGAAACCCGACGCAGACCCCCACGGGTTCGCCCACGAGCACGCCGACGCAGACGACGACGGCGTCACCCACCGGCACCGCGACCACCCCGCAGGGCACCGGGACCACCGGCGGGGCGGCTACGACCACCCAGCAGCAAGCCGTGACGGAGGTGTCTCTGGAGGCGTCGAAGTCGCGGAAGACCTTCGGCAGGAGGTTCACGCTCAGCGGCGCAGTCGAGTCGGCCAACGCCGCCTGCACCGCGTTCGTCAACGTCAGGATCTCCCGGGACGTTCTCGGCGGCGCGGACGATTTCCAGCTGTTCGCACAAGAGCAGACGGACGGGAACGGCGCGTACACGGCGACGTTCACCGCCGACAGGAGCGCGAACTACGTCGCGCAGGTGGACGAGACGACCGCGTGCGACGACTCGACCTCCGCAACGCAGCCGGTGCTCGTGCGGGTCAAGGTCTTCCTCAGGCTCTCGGACGGCAAGGTCAGAAGGGGCGAGCGCGTCAGGCTCAGGGCCAGAACGGCCCCGTGCCCGGCGACGGCCGGCGACAAGATCCTCCTGTTCCGGGCCATCGAGGGGCAGTTCGGGAAGTCCGGCAAGAAGAGATCCAGCGCGTCGTGCCGGGCGCAGTTCACGCGACGGGTCCGAGAGACGTCCGTGTTCCAGGCGCGGTGGCCGAAGCAGGTGCCGGAATTCATCTCGGGAAGGTCGAGGTCGAAGGCAGTACGAGTGACGAGGTAGACCGAAAAGCAATCCCGAGAGGGCGGTCGTGCGGCCGCCCTCTCGCCATCTCCCGGCGCGGGCGAGCCCGCGGCGCCGGGGCCGTTAGAGTGCCGATGGAAGAGCGGCTGAAGCCGAGGATCTAGGGGGGGGCAGCGGCATGACGGAGCGACTCGGCAACGGAGACCGGCAGAAGGGCGTCGCTCGCATCACGTTGGGCGTCGTGCTCGTCGTGACGCTGATCGGCACCGGATTCTTCACGTCGGCCGTCCGGGATGCGTCCGCACAGGGGCCGCGTCCGACCCCCACCGGGTCCGAGACCACGACCGGCGGCGCGACGAGCCCGAGCCCGGTGCAACCGACCGGGACGCAGATCCAGTTCCTCAACCCGTCGAAGTACGGGTCGCCGCTGTTCATCTCGAACAAGCCCGACAGCGACACGCTCTACCACCTGGTGGCATGGGTGTCGGACCCGCCTCCGGACGCGGTCGTGGAATTCCAGATCCAGACCGGGTCGGTCGCGCGCAGAATCGGGACCGCGACGCGCGTCGGCGGCGCCACCGGCGACACGTTCGAGCTCTACTGGGATCTCCGGTATCCCGACACCGGCGAGGATGTCCCCGAGGGCAACCACGTCCTCAGGGCGATCCTGTTCTCCGGCGGAGGGTCCCCCAGCCCCAGCGTCAGCCCCACGAACGGTTCGCCGTCGCCCAGCGTCAGCCCCACGAACGGTTCGCCGTCGCCGACCGCGAGCCCGTCGCCTTCCCCAAACCCGACGCCGACCGAGAGGGTCGCGATCGCCAGCGACGACGAGAACGTCACGGTCGACAGGGGCCGCGAGACGGTCGAGATCCTCGACCCTCCGAACCCCGGGAGCATCGGGCTCTACGACCCGGACTTCCCCGACGACCCCGACGCGCCGGGCAACCGGCTGCCTGGGTTCACCGTGCTCGTGCAGACCAGCGCCGGCGCCGACCACGTCCGGATCAAGTACTCCACGTCCGCGCCGGGATCTGAGCCCTCGTGGACGGAGTGCGTGAACCAGGTGACGCTCTCCTACGCCGACAGGACGAAACGGATCGGGTGCACAGTCCCCGAGGAGCGGACGCCGTCGCAGATCACGGCGCTTGCCGCGGTGGCCGTCGAGGACGTCCCCGGATCGGGACCCTCCCCCGGCGGCGTCTGCCAGCCACCCGTGTGCACTCCGCCCTCACAACGAACGGAGGCCGGTGATGCACACCGCCTGACGGCGAACTACACCGCTGACCCGCGCGACGTCACGATCGGAGGCGACCCGACCGCGGCGCGGCGGACGTGCCAGGAGCTGACGGCTACGGTGTTCGACCAGCAAGGAAAGCCGCTGTGGCGGGCGAACGTCGACGTGCACGGGACGGGCCCCGGCGAGGGGCTCCAATTCGCCACCACGTCGCGCACCCACGGCTCCAAGCCCCCGGACGGCGGGGGCCACGAGCGCGAGGAGCCGCTGTGGAACTGCCAGACGAATAGCAATCACTCGAGCGAGAGGCAGGGCGTCCACCAGCGCGCCCTCCAGGACGACCGCAAGCACATCGAATCCGAGACGAACGAGGGGACGACGCCGGCAGGTGAGTTCGTCTTCGCGCTCAGGTCCGAAGCCCTGGGGACGACCGAGGTCGTCGCGTGGGCCGACGAGGACGAGGACGACGTGAACGACCCGGATACCACGGGAGCGCCTACGGACCCGCAGGACCCGCAGGCGACCACCACGATCACGTGGACTCAGCCCAGCCCGACATCGCCGGCAACCCCCGCGTCGCCGTCCGACACTTCGCCGTCGCCGTCGGGTACCAGTCCGTCGGCCACAACCCCTACTGCTACGGGGACGTCGCCGTCTCCGACCCAGACGTCACCGAGCCCTTCGCCGGGCCCCACCCTCAACTGCGACCCCGAGACCGACTCGAACCCCGTGCGCAGCAGCCACACCATCCTGTGCCGCGTCAGCCAGCCGGGTGCTTCGCCCAGCCCCGGCAGCGGACCCTCCGGCGTGCGCATCCATGCCGAGGCGACGGGAGACAACGACCCCGACGGCCAGAACAGCCCGAACGCCCCCGACTTCACGTGCGTGACCGGGAACGACGGCACCTGCACGTTCACCCACGGTCCGGGCGGCACGGGGAACACGAACAATCCCGGCACGACCCTCTACCGGGCGTGGATCGACTCCGGTAACGACCCGCAGTCGGAGGCCGACCAGACCGAAGGCCGGGACGAGTCGCAGCAACCGGGCCAGCGAGGGCCCGAGCCGGATGACACCGACGTCGTCGAGAAGACGTGGCAGCGCGCGCCGTTGGACTGCGAGCCCGAGCAGGACGGGAACCCGACGGGGTCGGCCCACACCGTGACCTGCCGTGCCGCGACGCCCGCCGGTAGCGCTGCCGCCGGCGTGAACATCGATGTCGAAGCGACAGGCGCGAACAACCCGGACGGCAACGACAATCTGTCTGATCCCGATTTCTCCTGCACGACCGGGAACGACGGATCCTGCTCGATCACGCACGGGCCCGGAGGCACGGGGACGACGACCGCGCAAGGCGTCACGCGCTACCGCGCGTGGATCGACACCGACTCGAGCAACTCGACGGCCGAGGCGGACCCGACCGAGGGTCGCAACGAAGGGACAGAGCAGGGAGCGATCCCCGAATCGGACGAGACCGACGTCGTCGAGAAGACGTGGACCAGAACGCCGACGGCGCTGACCATCGAGCCGGAGGGCGACTCGGCATCCGTCGGAACCTGCAACGCGTTCACGATCACGGTCACCGGAGACGGGCAGCCGGTGTCGGGATTGCTCGTCGACGTCGAGCAGCGCCACGAGCGGTCCGGCAACCAGACGAGCAACGACGAGCCGCGAGTCGCGTTCTGCACGCCGCGCGCTTCCGACGGACCCAACCCGTCGGCGGTCGACCAGACGCAGGGCGACCTCGACCCGCCGGACGAGAGCCCAGACGACCCCGGAACCTCGGGAGGCGAGACGCTGTCGCCCACCGACGCGCAGGGTCGCGTCACGATCGGGATCACGGTCGAGGGGACGAACGGGTCCGACGGGACCGGGAACGTCGTCGTGACGGCGTTCTTCGAGACCGACGACGACAACGATCCCGAGGCGGGTGAGCCCCAGGACTCTTCCACGAAGACGTGGGTCGCCCCAGAAGCGCGGACGATCGACTGTGAGCCGCAGAACGCGACGAACCCGACGAATACTCAGCACACGATCACTTGCACCGCGCGCGACCGTTTCGGCGCTCCGGTCGAGGGCGAGGGTGTGACGTTCACCGAGACCGGCGCGGGCGACTTCACCTCTCGGGGGACGAGGACGAACGCGAACGGACAGGTGGTGGCCGTGACGACCTCGGCCGAAGGCGGGAGCCAGTCGATTACGGCGACGCTCGATGACGACCTCGGTGGTTCCGAGCCCGGAGAGGTCGACGAATGTGACCGCGCGGCCGGCACCCCGGCCGGGGCCCCCGCCGGCGCGTGCTCGGATACGGTGAGTAAGACGTGGGTTCCGACCGCGACGTCCCCGACGCAGTTCGGCAGGACTATCTCGCTCGAGACGCAGAGGAACCGCCTCGTCTTCGGCAGGAACGTGACGCTGGGCGGCACCGTCGAATCTGAGGAGTCGGCTCCCGCGTCCTGCTCGCAGTTCGTGACCGTGAACATCTCGCGGGACGTCGTGGGCGGTGCGGACGAGTTCGAGCCGTTCGCGACGGAGCAGTCCGACGCCAACGGCGCGTTCAGTCACAGCTTCAGAGCCGACGTGAGCGCGAACTACATCGCCGAGGTCGAAGAGCTGGCCCAATGCGAGTCCGCCACGTCGGACGTCGAGCCGGTCCTGGTGAAGGTGAAGGTGGCGTTGCGCATCTCGGACTCGAACGTGCCGCGCGGGAAGCGCGTCCGGTTCACGATCAGGACCGCGCCGTGCCCGGAGACCGCCCGCGACAAGGTCCTGCTGTTCCGGGCGATCGAGGGCGAGTTCGGCAAGGTCGGGAAGAAGCGATCGAACGATCGCTGCGCGAAGAGCTTCAAGCGGCGGGTCCGCGACGACTCGGTGTTCCAGGGCCGGTGGCCGAAGCAGGCCGAAGAGTTCCTGGCCGGCAAGTCGCGGCCGAAGGTAGTGCGGGTCCAGAACCGCCGGAGATAGCCCTCGAGAAGCCACGCGGCCCCCGGTTCGCCGGGGGCCGCTGCGCGTCTCGCCTTTTTCCGGAACCCCGGCGACAAACCCACCGCTTTCGGTCAGACTTCCAGGGAACTTTGGCAGACCAAGCGACGTCTGCCGTCGAGGGAGCCGGGAGATCCCCGGCGAATGGGGAGGTGCCGATGGTCTTCAGTCGTGGCGGGCGGATCGCGTCGACCGCGCTCGCGATGGTATTGCTCTCGTCGATGGTGGTGCTGGCGTCTCCGGCCGCCGCCAACCATCCGAGCTCGTGTCTCGACCTGACGCCGGAGACGGCGACGAATGCCGCGGGCACCAACCACACGATCACCGCGACCCTGCGCGTGATCACCGCCCAGTGCACCGGCGGCGGCGTGAACGCGAACAACGGCCCCGTCAACATCGACTTCGAGATCAGCGGACCCAACGACGTCGACAACGGCAACACGCCCGACTCCCCGGACCTCACCTGCAACGTCGCGGTCGGCGCGCCGTCCTGCACCGTTACCTACTCCGGCAACGGCACCGGCACCGACACGATCCGCGGGTGGATCGACCACGACGGCCTGACGCCGGCTCAAGGGGGGGTCACCGAGGCCGACCTCGGCGAGACGCAGGCGGGCGAGGACGCGGACACGACTGACGTCGTCGCGAAGACCTGGACTGCCGGCGCCGCGTCGCGCCTCGACTGCGACGACGCGACCGGCCCCGACACCGAGCGCGAGACGAACCCGTCGCTCAGCGGTGCGGCGAGCAACGAGACCTACGTGTGCTTCGTCACCGACGCGGCCGGCAATCCGATCCTGCCCCAGACGATCGTGCGCGGCGAGGTCACCGCCGGTCCCAACGACCCCGACGCGACGAACGGAGCTTCGTTCGACAGCCCCGACTACACGTGCAACACCGGCACGGACGGCAACTGCCCGCTGACGGTCACTCAGCTCGAGGGCGCCACCGGCACCGCGACGATCTGCTTCTGGATAGGCGCGGACGGCGCCACGCTGTGTGCGAACGAGGCGGTCGGCGAGGCGACGGCGCAGAACGGGTCCGACAACCCGAACGACGCGGCCGACGCGGTGCAGAAGACGTGGGAGACGCGCGCCGCCGCGACCGGCGGAGTCGATGCGGAGCCCGAGACCGACACGAACAACCTCGGCGAGAACCACACCTTCACCGCGACGGTCTACGACCAGTTCGGCGACCCGTTCCAGGGCAACACGCAGGTTCGGTTCGAGTTCTTCTCGGGCTCGCCGACCGACGCCGCTAACGACCTGAACACGCCGGCGACGCCGGACCGGACGTGCACGACGAACAACTCCGCGACGTGCTCGATCACGTACACGCAGGCGAACACGGCCGGGACCGACCTCGTCTGCGTGTGGACGAACGCTGCGCCGGTTATGGCGAACAACAACACGAACGGGACGTGCGGCGGCGAGGGCCTGAACGACGCGGACGACGCCGCGGGCCCGGACGCCCCTTCGCCGGCGAACGACGACGTGGACGTGGTGCAGAAGGTCTGGCAGAACCCGAACGCCGCGTCGAGGCTGGACTGCGCGCCGGAGACTGACACGAATCCGACCGGTTCCGGCCACACCGTCACCTGCACGGTGACGAACAGCCTGGGGAACGTCGTCGCGGGGACGCGCGTCGACGCCGAGGCGACGGGGCCGAACGACCCCGACGCGGCGAACACGGCCCTGACGCCGGACTTCACTTGCACCACGAACGCGCAGGGCGTGTGCTCGTTCACGCACGGAACGGGTGGTACGGGGACGACCAACACGCCGGGCACGACCCTCTACCGGGCGTGGATCGATGCGGACAACAACAACACGACGAACGAAGCCGATGCGACCGAGGGCCGCGACGAGGTTGCGACGCCCGGTGCGACTGCGGAGGCCGACGACACCGACGTGGTCAACAAGACGTGGGTCGGTCCGCCCGCGACCATCACGGCGACGCCACCCTCCGACACCGGATCGGTCCTCTCGTGCAACGGGTTCACGTTCACGGTCCTCGACGCGGCCGGAAACCCGGTGACGGGGGTGCGGCTCGACGTGGAGCAGCGACACGCGACCGCAACAGACAATACGGCGAACAACGAGCCGCGCGTCGGCTTCTGCACTCCCGCATCGGGTCCCAACCCGAGCAGCGTCAGCTTGGACGCCGGCGACCTGCAGCCCCCCGGGGAGGCCCCGGACAACCACGGGACGGCGGGCGGCGAGACGACCGGCACGACGAACGCCGCCGGCCAGATCACGATCGGGATCGACGTCGCACCCGCCAACAACTCGAACGGGACCGGCAACGTCACCGTTCTCGCGTTCTTCGAGACAGCCGACAACGACGATCGCGACGTCAACGAGCCGCAGGCGACCGCGACGAAGACGTGGATCGTGCCGGAGGGCAGGACGATCGACTGTGAGCCGGAGACGGCGACGAATCGCACCGGCGTCACCCAGACCGTGGTGTGCGTGGTACGCGACCGGTTCGGCGAGACGGTGCGGGACGAAGGCGTCACGTTCACCGAGTCCGGCCCCGGCGACCTCACGAGCGCTACGACCGTCACGACCGACGGGAACGGCCGCGCGCAGGTCACGGCTACGTCGCTCGAGCCGGGGGCCCAGACCGTCACCGGCACCATCACCGACGACCTCACCGGCGCGGAGCCCGGTCACGTCGACGAGTGCGACCGTGCCGCCAACGACCCCGCGGGCGCGCCCGCGGGCGTCTGCTCCGACTCGATCACGCTGACGTGGACGCAGGCGACGCCGTTCTCGGTGACTCTCTCGCCGAAGGAGGCGTGGAACGAGCCCGGCACGCCGCACACGTTCCTCGTGACGGTCCGGGACCAGGCCGGCAACCCCGTCGCCGGGGTCGGGCTGCTGTGGTCGACCGCGGGCGCGGGCGGGCTCTCCTCCGAGGTCGTGACGAACGCGTCCGGCCAGGCCGAGGCCGTCGCCACGTCCAACGATCGCGGCGACCAGACGGTCACGGTCTCGACCGCCTCGTGCGGGACCGGAGGCGACTGCAGCGACACCGCGGTCAAGCACTGGGGGCCGGACTTCTGCGACTTCTACGGGACCGAGGGCGCGGACACCCTCTTCGGCACCGCGGGTAACGACGTGATCTGTGCCTTCGGCGGCGACGACGTCGTGAAGGGCCGTGGAGGCAACGACCTCATCCTCGGCCACGGCGGGGACGACATCCTGCTGGGAGGCGGGGGCCGCGACACGATCCAGGCGGGGTCCGGGGTCGACTTCGTCCGCGGCTCCGACGGCAACGACTTCGTGCGGGGCGGCGGCGGAGCCGACGTGCTGCGCGGCCTGCGCGGCCGCGACTTCCTCAGTGGCGGTGCCGGTGACGACGACCTGGGCGGCGGCGCAGGGGGCGACACCCTCTTCGGCCGCGGCGGCGACGACTTCCTGAACGGAGGCCGCGGTCGCGACGGCTGCAACGGCGGGCGGGGCCGGGACCGCGTCCGCAAGTGCGAGCTGCGGGTCACGATCACGAGATAGACCCGTCGTGGGGAGGGGG
>JALZEG010000263.1 GCA_030862185.1 Actinomycetota bacterium | reverse complement strand
GAGCACCTTCGACAACGCCAACTACGAGGGCGTCGCCAAGACCTACCAGTGGGAGGAGTCCGGCGAGTTCGTCGGCGGTCCCGAGGACATCTGGGTCTACGAGTGGTCCAACCAGGACGAGAACTTCGTCTCGATCGGCCCGGCCTCGGAGCTGATCGAGTAGCGACAAGCAACTTCTTGCGGTTTCAGGTGGCAGGGGCCCGGTGCCCCTGCCACCGTCCGCTCGGGACCCTTCTTCTCCGACGTGCTGGTGCCGGCGGGCCGCTGGACGTTAAGGTCAACGCCGGTCGCGGCGGCTCGGAGCGGCGGCGCGGAAACTGAGGGCGGATTCACCGACCTACGGGGGGACGGTTGAACTGTGACTTCGGGCTCCTAGGGCCCACGTTCGTCACCGGGATCATCCTCGGCTTGCTGTACGCGCTCATAGCCCTCGGCTACACGATGGTCTACGGCGTCCTGAAGCTGATCAACTTCGCGCACGACGCGGTGTTCTCGGTGGGCGGCGTGGCCGTGTTCTACGTCTTCGGCCAATGGCTCGGCATCAGCGGACCGAGGAGCGGGCTCACGCTGATCGTGATGCTGCTGGCTATGCTGCTCGTCGCGGGGATCGCGGCCGCGGGGGGTGCCGCCCTCCTCGAGCGGACCGCCTACCGGCCGCTGCGCCGCCGGAACGCTGCGCGGCTCTCGTACCTGATCAGCGCGATCGGGGCCTCGTTCTTCGCCACCTACCTCTTGCAGCAGGACTTCCTGCTCGGCCCCGGACAGCGGAACTTCCCGAGCATCCTCGCGGCCGGACCCGACGCGTTCAGCGTGAGGATCTTCGACTCCCGGGTGACGAACCCGGAGATCCTCGTCGTCGTCGGCGCCCTCCTCTGTTTCGTCTTCCTCGACCGCCTCATCAACCAGACTTCGACGGGACGGAGCATCCGCGCGCTGTCGGAGGACCCGGTCGCGTCGCAGCTGATGGGCATCAACGTCGACAGGGTCATCGTCACGACCTTCGTCATCGGCGGGTTCTTCGGCGGCATCGCAGGCGCCATGTACGGGCTGATGTTCGGAAACGTCGTGTGGAACATGGGCTTCATCTTCGGGATCAAGGCCTTCACCGCCGCCGTCCTCGGAGGCATCGGGAACATCCGCGGTGCGGTGCTGGGCGCCATGCTGCTGGGTCTCGTCGAGAACATGAGCACGGTGTGCCTCGACGCCGAATGGAAGAACGTCGTGGCGTTCACCCTCCTCCCGCTGGTGCTGATCTTCCGCCCGACGGGGATCATGGGCGAAAGGATCGGTGGCTAGATGGCGAAGGCGCCCACTTCCGACTTCCGTTCGTACCTGGACTCGAACTTCCCGCGCCTGTCACAGCGGCTGCCCGACGGGTTCGTCTCCGGGGCGAACGTGGCGTTCGTGGGATGGCGGCGCATGGGGTACTTCCGCTATCTCTTCGCCGCGGTCCTGATGTGGTTTATCCCGGAGCTCCTGGGCCGGGACTGGTTCCCGCTGCTGCAGGGGAACTTCGGCATCACGGTCCTGTTCAACGTCGGCTACTACATCCTGCTGACGCTCGGCCTCAGCGTCGTCGTCGGCCTCGCGGGCCTGCTCGACCTCGGCTACATCGCGTTCTTCATGCTCGGCTCGTACACGACCGCCCTGATGACGGAGTCGGGGGCGCCGGACCAGTTCCACATCGTGGAGTGGACGCCGTGGGCGTCGATCCCGTTCGCCGTCTTCGTCACGATGCTCGCCGGGTTCGCGCTCGGCGTCCCTACGCTGAGGTTGCGCGGTGACTACCTCGCGATCGTGACCCTCGGCTTCCACGAGATCGTCCGGCAGGCGGCCAACAACCTCGAGATCACCAACGGCTCCCGCGGCATCGCCGGCATCCCGAAGCCGGAGATCGGCTTCCTCGGTATCGAGTTCGGTCTCGATCCCGCGAACTACTGGAGGTACTTGTGCATCCCGGCGATCATCCTCGCCGTGATCATGATCCGGCACCTCGACTCGTCCAGGGTCGGCCGTTACTGGGCGGCGATCCGTGAGGACGAGGTCGCCGCGGCCGCGATGGGCGTGCCCGTCACGAAGATGAAGGTGCTCGCGTTCGTGATCGGCGCGTCGACGAGCGGGGTCGCGGGCTGGATCTTCTCGGTCAAGAGCGGCTACATCGCGCCGAACAGCTTCCCGCTGCTGGAATCGATCCTCGTGCTCTCGGCAGTCGTCATCGGTGGGCTCGGGAGCATCTCCGGCGCCGTGCTGGGCGCGATCATCGTCGAGGGCCTGCCCGAGATCGTGCGCGACCTCTCGCCGGGGGGGAAGGTCTTCGGGTTCGACGTCGAGACGGGCCGCATCGCGGTGTTCGGTCTCCTGCTGATCGTCGTGATGATCTACCGGCCCGGAGGCATCCTGGCGGCGAGACGGCGCCGGACCGAGCTCTCCGAAGCGGGCGCGGCCGACGCCGTGGTCCACGACGAGTCGGCCGAGGCCATCAAGACGCGCGGCGACACGCTGTACGACGCAGAGAAGAAGGGCTGAGCCGGTGGCTGGGTACATGACGGTCAAGAACGTGACGATGGAGTTCGGGGGGCTGCGCGCCCTCTCCGACGTCAACATCGAGATAGCCGAAGGCGAGATCTTCGGCCTCATCGGTCCGAACGGCGCCGGCAAGACGACGCTGTTCAACTGCATCACCGGCGTCTACACCCCGACGAGCGGCCAGGTCGGCTTCGGCAACGACGCGATCACGGGAAAGCGCCCCGACCAGATCGTCGACATGGGCATCTGCCGGACGTTCCAGCAGATCCGCCTGTTCCCGAACATGACGGCGCTCGAGAACGTCTTCATCGGCGTCGACGCGCGGCACCACACGAGCGTCTTCGGTGCGATGTTCCGCGGCCCCCGCTTCCACCAGGAAGAGAAGGAGGGCGAGGAGCGCGCGTTCCGGCTCCTCGAGTACTGCGGGATCAACAAGTTCGCGAACGAGCTCGGGAAGAACCTGTCCTACGGCGACCAGCGGCGGCTCGAGATCGCGCGGGCGCTGGGCACGAAGCCGAGGCTGCTGCTGCTCGACGAGCCCGCTGCCGGGATGAACCCCGTCGAGAAGAACAGCCTGCGCGACCTCGTGCGGCGCATTCGCGACGACGGCGTGACCGTCCTGCTCATCGAGCACGACATGAAGGTGGTCATGGGGCTGTCGGACCGGGTGGCGGTGCTCGACCACGGCGAGAAGATCGCCGAAGGACGTCCGGAGGAGGTCCAGAAGGACCCGAAGGTCGTCGAGGCGTACCTCGGGGCAGGGGCAGGCGGAACCGCCGGGACCCCGTCTGCGCCACCGCCTGCCGGCGGCGGGAAGGGGGACGCGGATGGCTAGCAACGGAAGCCCTCTCCTGGAGCTCAAGGACGTCCACGTCCGCTACGGCGTGATCGAAGCCGTCAAGGGCGTCAACCTGAAGGTCAACCAGGGCGAGATCGTCACGCTGATCGGCGGCAACGGGGCCGGGAAGACGACGACGCTGCGGGCCATCTCCATGGTCCACGGCCCGTACATGGGAGAGATCCTTTTCGAGGGCGAGGACATCACGAGCCTGCGCAGTCACGACGTGGTCGAGCGCGGGATCGTCCAGGTCCCCGAGGGCCGCCACATCTTCCCGAACATGTCTGTCGCGGAGAACCTCGAGATGGGCGGCTTCCGGTCGCGTTCCAGCAAGGCCGAGCTGAGGGGGATCGAGGAGCACGTCTTCGAGCTGTTCCCCCGTCTGAAGGAGCGCCGCAAGCAGGCCGGCGGGACGCTGTCCGGCGGCGAGCAGCAGATGCTCGCGATCGGGCGCGCTCTCATGGCGCGGCCCAAGCTCGTCATGCTCGACGAGCCGTCCATGGGGCTCGCTCCCCAGGTCGTCGAGCGCGTGTTCGACGTGATCGCCGAGATCAACTCGGAGGGCACGCCGGTGCTGCTCATCGAGCAGAATGCGCAGATGGCGTTGTCGGCGGCGAACCGCGGCTACGTCATCGAGACCGGCGAGATCGTCCTCGAGGACGACGCGAAGAAGCTGCTAGGCAACGACCAGGTCCGCAAGGCGTACCTCGGCGAGGAATAGACCCGATCAAGGAGTGAAGTGATGGAAGCACGTGGCAAGCGGTGGCTGACTCTGATCGCAGTGCTGGCGGCGGCATCTCTGGTGTTCGCCGCCTGCGGGGAGGACGAGGAGCCCAGCGCCCCGGCAGGCAACGAGACCGAGGACGCCGGCGACGGCGCGGAGTTCACGACCGTCGACGAGGGGGTCCTGACCGTAGGGTCCGACATCCCCTACCCGCCGTTCGAGTTCGAGGAGGCCGACGGCACGCTCACCGGCTTCGACGTCGAGCTCGTCCGCGCGGTCGCCGAGAAGCTCGGACTCGAGAACCCGGACGACGCCTGGGTGAGCACGGACTTCGGGACCATCTTCCAGCAGCTGAGGTCCGGGACGAAGTTCGACATCGTCGTCGCGGCCGTCACGGCTTACGCGCCCGAGGGGTCGCCCGCGGCGGAGACGGTCGCGGACCGGCGTGAGGTCGTCGACTTCACCGATCCGTACTATCCGTCGCTGCAGTCGCTGACGGTGCCGACGGACAGCGACATCCAGTCGACCGACGACGTGGACGGCGCGCGCGTCGCCGTGCAGCGCGCCACGACGGGTGCGTTCTTCGCGGAGGAGAACCTCGCGGGGGCCGAGCTCGTCAGCTTCGAGAAGGCGCCGCAGATGTACCAGGCGCTGCTCGCCGGTCAGGTCGACGCGGTGTTCAACGACCTCCCGGTCTCGCTCGACGCCATCAAGGACAAGCCGGACCTCGAGGTCATCCAGCAGGTCGAGACCGGCGAGGAGTACGCCATCGCGGTGGCCAAGGAGAACCCGGCGCTGACGGAGGCGATCAACGAGGCGCTGGCGGAGCTGTTCGAGGACGGGACGTACGCGGAGATCTTCGAGAAGTACTTCCCGGACCAGGAGCTGCCCCCGTACGCATCGGAGTAGGACGCAACAGTCTGTCGAAGCCCGCGCTGATCCACCGGCGCGGGCTTCGTCGTTAGGAGAGGGAGACATGGCAGTCCAGGAAGCGGTTCGGCCCGAACGGGACCTCGCGTGGATCCGTGGGCAGAGCAACGCGGCATCGCTCGGCGTGCTGGCGCTCGGGGCTCTCGCCATCGCGTTCGTCACCCTGGGCGTCGTCGGGGTGCTCGCCCTGCACGGCTTCACGCCGGTCGAGAACCTGATCCGGGGACTGCTGTCGAACGAGCTGACCGGGGTGTCCATGTTCGCCGTCGGGACCGGGGGCGTCGCGGCCGGCGCGGGGGCGGTCATCTACCGGCGCATGCCGACGAAGGTCAGCCGGGAGCAGGCCTTCGCCGGTGCGGTGCTCGGCGGGCAGGGCGTCCTCGCCGGCCTCCTGCTGCTGTGGTTCAGCGAGAGCGACGTCGACACCTTCGTCCGCAACTACTTCGACTTCGAGCGGCTCGGACCACAGGCCGGAGCGTTCCTCACCGGCATGAAGAACACGCTCTTCCTCGCGTTCACGTCGGAGCTCTTCGGGATCCTTCTGGGCCTGTTCGTCGCGGTCCTCGCGATCTCGAGCCGGGCGGTCGTCCGCGCACCCGCCCGCGCGTTCATCAACTTCTTCCGCGGCACGCCCCTCGTGTGGCAGCTCGTGTTCATCGGGATCGCGATCCCGATAGGGCTCGGCATCAGGATAGACACCTATCAGGCGGCGATCCTCGCCTTCAGCCTGAACACGGGCGCCTACGCGGCCGAGGTCTTCCGCGCCGGCATCCGGTCCATCGAACGCGGGCAGCTGGAGGCGGCACGCGGGCTCGGCATGTCCTACATGCAGGCGATGCGCTACACGGTGATTCCGCAAGCGGTCCGCCGCGTGGTCCCGCCGTTGATGAACGAGTTCGTCATCCTCTTGAAAGACACCTCGCTCGTGCTCGTGCTCGGGCTCACCGCGGCGCAAAGAGATCTCATGTCGGTCGGGGAGCAGGCGACGTCCAACAGCTTCAACCCGACGTTCCTCGTCGCCACCGGCCTCGGCTATCTCGCGATCAGCCTTCCGCTCATAAGGATCGTCAACGTGGTCGAGAAACGGATCCGGAGCGGTCTCGTCGGGGTGGGGGCATGAGCTCTCAGCCCGCCGGGAACGGGGCCCTCATCCGGATGGAGGGTCTGCACAAGTGGTTCGGCGACCTGCACGTGCTCAAGGGCATCGATCTCTCGTTAGATCGCGAGGAGGTCGTCACCGTCATCGGCCCGTCGGGATCGGGCAAGTCGACGCTCCTCCGCTGCGTCAACCTCCTCGAGGAGCCGACCGAGGGGAAAGTGATCTTCGACGGGACGGAGATCACGGACATCCGGACCGACCTCAACGAGATCCGCACCCACATCGGGATCGTGTTCCAGGCCTTCAACCTGTTCCCGCACAAGACCGCGATCGGGAACATCATGCTGGCGCTCCGGAAGGTGCTGAAGCTCGGCGAGGAGGAGGCCCGGGAGAGGGCCGTCGAGGAGCTCGAGCACGTCGGTCTCGCCGAGAAGGCGGATTCCTATCCGGGGCAGCTCTCAGGCGGACAGCAGCAGCGCGTGGCGATCGCGCGCGCTCTCGCGATGCGGCCCAAGCTGATGCTGTTCGACGAGGTGACCTCGGCCCTCGACCCCGAGCTCGTCAAAGAGGTCCTCGACACCATGAAGCGCCTCGCCGACGAGGGCATGACGATGATGATCGTCACGCACGAGATGGGTTTCGCCCGGGAGGTCGGCACCCGCGCGATCTTCATGGACGACGGGCAGATCCGCGAGGACGGGCCGCCGAGCCGGGTGTTCTCGAACCCGACCCATCCGCGCTGCAAGGACTTCCTGGCCCACGTCCTCTGATCGAGCGCGCTTCGATCGTCGGTCGCTCGATCCCGGATTCCGGGATTCGGCGACCGGAGAACGCGTCAGGGCGAGAGCGCCGAGGCTCCCCTCAGGTCGCCGCGGCCCAGCGTCGTCTTCGACATCTCACCGCGCGAGATGCGGCCGAACATCGTCAGCGCGCCGTGCGGGTCGGCGAGGTCGTCGAGGCCGACCTGGTGGCCGATCTCGTGCGCCGCGACGTTGCTCACCTGGTAGCGGTTCTTGCCGCCGGGTCGGTTCGTCCAGCGGTAGTCGTGCCGGTTGAGGCGCAGGTCCACCTCGAGGATGTGGCCCCCCTGGTACCAGGTGTAGTTCATCGCGAGGGCACCGGCTCCGAGGTGACCGAAGTCGACGAGGTTGACGTCGTCGTAGCCGGCCTTGCGCGCCGAGGACCCGAGGAACTCGAACCGCAACGCGACGTCGTCCTTCGACTTGCACAGGGTCTTCGCCCGGGCCCACACCTGGTGCGCGGCCTGCAGCGAGTACTGGCTGCGGAAACGTCCGACGCCGTCGGGGACGGAGCCGCGGCGGAAGCGCCACTCGACCGGCAGGTCGCCGGCGTACCAGCGGGGGCCGGTGGGGGTGAACGTCGGGTCGGTGCACTCGTCGAGGCCGGCCGCCGTGGCCGAGCCCGCGGCCGCAGGGGTCGCGCTCAGGATCGTGACGCTGCCGTCCGACGAGACGTCGGCGGTGAGGGAGGTGAAGGCGGCGCCGTCGAGGTCCAGAGGAGCCTCCGCCGGGAAGTCCGCGTGGAGCTGGAGCATGACTCCGTCCGGAGGAAGGGAGACGCCGGCGATCGACAGCAGCTCTTCGGCGGAGAGGTCCGGCAGGAGCGGGACCTCGATCTCTAGGGACCGCGCGGGGCTCCGCCCGGCGACCGCGACCACCACGAGCGTCGCGACCAGCAGAAGAAGCGCCTTACGACCAAGTGCCGCAGCCACCACACCACCTCCGGATCTTCCTCGCACCGTCACACCACGTATTCGGCTAACTACCCTCCGCACCTGCCGCCGAACCGGAAATACT
>JALZEG010000257.1 GCA_030862185.1 Actinomycetota bacterium | reverse complement strand
ACCCCTTCGCAAGGTGCATAGGTGAGATTTCTTCGCGCTTACAGATAGGACCGGAGGTCCCACAGCTCCGGGTAGAAGCGCTTGTTCAGCGTCGACCGCAGGTACGGGGCCCCCGTCGAGCCGCCCGTGCCGCTCTTCGTCCCGATCTGGCGCTCGACCATCAGCACGTGCCGGCTCCGCCACGTCGCGAAGCGCTGGTCGTGTTCCAGCAGCGCCTCCGCCACGTAGTACTCGGCGGCGTAGGTCTCACGGTCGCGGGCGATCTTCAGGAGCGTCGCCCGTCGCGCCTCGAGGTCGTCGGGCGGCATGGGCAGCGACCGGTCGTCGAGCATGGTGCGGTACGCATCCCACAGCGTCGGCTCGGCGAGCCTCTTCTCGAGCCGCGCCCGCTCGCCGGGACTCTCCGAGACGCGGTCCAGGTAGCGCGCGTCCTTGAGGCCCGAGACGAACTCGATCTCGCGGAACTGGACGGACTGGAAGCCGCTCGCCGGCGCGAGGTGCTGGCGAAACTCGAGGAAGTCCTGCGGCGCCATCGTCTCGAGCACGCGGATCTGCGTGATCGCGACCTCCTCGATCGTCATCACGCGCTCGAGCAGGTGCCGCGCCCCGCCGGGACGCCCGGCGAACATCAGGTCGCGGATCGACTCGAGCTCGAACAGGACCTGCTTGAACCACAGCTCGTAGACCTGATGGACGACGATGAACAGCAGCTCGTCGTGCGCGGGCGGATCCGACTGTAGGCGCTGGAGCTTCAGGAGCTCCGGGATCCGCAGGTAGCTGCCGTAGGAGAGCTGCCGGTCCTCCTCGCCGAAGCGCGGTGGCCGGCGAGGGATGTCGGGAGCCAGCTATCCGTCTCCCTTGGAGGGCTTCTTGTCGTTCGGCTTCTTCTCGGACTCGGCGCTGGCCTCGTTCTCGGCCTCGGGCTCGACCGGGTTCGGGTCGAACGACGACGACGAGTACAGCGGCTTCAGCGGGCCGGCGACGACCGAGACGATCGGCGTGCCGACCTCGATCATGTCGTAGAGCTCGATCACGTCGGCGTTCGACATGCGGACGCACCCGTGGCTCGCGTTGTAGCCGAGCGAGTACGTCGCGCTCGTCCCGTGGAAGCGGATCGCCGGCGCCGTCCAGTTGATCGCGCGCAGGCCCAGCGGGTTGCCGGGGCCGGGCGGGATCATGTCCGGCATGCTCGCGCCCCACGTGTCGGGGGCCGGGTTGACCCACGTCGGCATGTAGCGCTTGAGCTCGACCTCGTACAGGCCGGTCGGCGTCATGTACTCCGGCTGCCCCGTCGCGACCGGCCATTCGTGGGTGATCTTCTGGTCCTCGTAGAGGTAGAGCTTGTTCTCGCCGATGCGGACGAGCAGCACCTGGTCGAAGTCCTCGACGGTCTTCTCCGGCTTGGTGACCTTGACCTTCAGCGGCGCGGAGTCGGCGCCGGTGCGCAGCGTCCGCATGAACGCGGTCTGACTCGCGGCGACGTCGACGCGGCGGCCCTCCCGGCCGTCGACGAACTCCACCCAGCCGCTCGAGTAGTCGATCGACGCGTTCTCGACCTCGCGGTTCAGCGACGACGCGAGGCCCTCGAGGAACGCGCGGGCACCCTTCTTCGGATAGCGGATCGCGACGTCGCCGTCGTGGTCGAGCTCGTCGCCCAGGACGCGCATGCGCATCTTCTGGAAGAAGGACGTGTCGGCGCTGTTCGCGAGGGCCGCGTCGACGGCCCGGCCCGCGGTCGTGTAGGCGCCGATCTTCTGGGGCGTGATCTCCCAGGTGCGGTCGTCCCACTGGACCGTGACCGTCCGGCTGACCTCGGGCCGGACGGCGGCGCGGACGGCCGTGAGAGCCTGGTCCCGGTCCATGCCGCCGACGTCGACGCCGGCGATCGTGGTGCCGGGCAGCATCCGGCCCTCGTACTCGTTCGAGTAGTCGTAGGTGGCGTAGGCCGCCCCGGCAGCCCCGAGGAAGAGGAGGCCCACGAGGGCCAGGAGGGCGATCGTCCAGCGGCGGCCGGGGCGAGGCAGCCGGAAGCGGCGCCGGCTCGCGATCACGTCATTTGCCGGGCCCGGCGTCCCCTCGGTCGGCGCCGTGACATCGGTCTTCTGCTCCTGTTGCTTGCTCTGGTCGTTTTCCACAGGTCGCACACTCTATCGGCGCGGGCAAGGTCGCGAAAGAGAACCGAGCAACGCGGGATCTTGTTCCCCCGTCTCTAATGTGTTGCCCGGCCCCCGCGGGGCTGACACCATGGGCCGCATGACCATCTACGAGAACCTGCTCGACGGCCTCGGCAACACCCCTCTGATGCGCCTGAACCGGATCGGCAAGGGGTTGCAGTGTCAGCTCGTGGCGAAGCTCGAGCTCCTCAACCCCGGCGGGAGCGTCAAGGACCGGATCGGGATCCGCATGATCGAGGAGGCCGAGCGGACGGGCAAGCTCCGGCCCGGCGGGACGATCGTTGAGCCCACCTCCGGGAACACCGGCGTCGGCCTGGCGATCGCGGCCGCGATCAAGGGCTATCGCTGCATCTTCACGATGCCGGACAAGATGAGCCAGGAGAAGATCTCGATCCTGCGCGCCTACGGGGCCGAGGTCGTGATCACGCCGACCGCGGTGCCGCCCGAGTCGCCGGAGTCCTACTACCGCGTCGCCGACCGACTCACCGAGGAGATCCCCGGAGCGTTCCAGCCGAACCAGTACCACAACCAGTCGAATCCCGAGGCGCACTACCTCACGACGGGGCCGGAGCTGTGGGAGCAGACCGATGGGCTCATCACGCACCTGGTCGTGAGCGTCGGGACCGGCGGGACCGTGACGGGGTCCGGCCGCTACCTCAAGGAGAAGAACCCGGCGATCCAGATCGTCGGGGCCGATCCCGACGGCTCGATCTTCTCGGGCGGCGAGCCCCACCCGTATCTCGTGGAGGGGATCGGCAAGGAGGCGTGGCCGGACACGCTCGACCGCTCGATCGTCGACCGCTGGATCACCGTCACCGACCGCGACTCGTTCCTGACGACGCGACGGATCACCCGCGAGGAGGGGATCCTCGCCGGCGGCTCGTGCGGGACCGCCGTATGGGCGGCGCTCGAGGTCGCGCGGGACCTCGGTCCGGACGACCTCGTCGTGGTGATCCTGCCGGACTCCGGCAAGAACTACCTCTCGAAGATCTACAACGAGGGCTGGATGCTCGACCACGGCTTCGTCGAGCGCCCCGGCACCGAGGCGCGCATCGCCGAGGTGCTCGCGGAGAAGAAGCGCCACGCCGGGGACATTCCCGACCTCGTCGCGGTCCCGTCGACGGAGAAGGTGGGCCGCGCCATCGACATCCTGCAGGAGTTCGGGATCTCGCAGCTGCCCGTCGCGAAGGGCGAGGCGCCCGACGACATCGCGGAGATCGTCGGCTCGATCCACGAACGTTCGCTGCTCGACAGGGTCTTCCGGGACCCGGACGCGATCGGCCGCGACGTCGTCGAGGTCATGGACGGCCCCCTGCCGGTCCTACAGGCGACCGACACGGTCGACGAGATGTTCGCGGGGCTGTCCCGGGGGGCCGAGGCCGTGGTGGTGGCCGAGGGCTCGAAGCCCCAGGGGGTCCTGAGCCACGCGGACCTGCTGGAGTTCCTGGCCCACCAGAGCCGCCGGGCCTGAGCCCCTCAGCTACATCGCGCCTTCCGTTGCGGAATCCGTAACGCACGGCGCGAGGAGGGCGAGCGGACGGGTTACCCCAGCGCTCGGTCCAGGTCGGCTATCAGGTCGTCGACGTGCTCTATCCCCACCGACAGCCGGATCAGGGCCCCCGACACCTCCAGGCCCGAGCCGGCCAGGCTCGCGTGCGTCATCTTGCCCGGGTGCTCTATCAGCGACTCGACGCCGCCCAGGCTCTCACCCAACCAGAACAGCTCCGTCGACTCGCAGATCCTCAGCGCCTCCTCCTCCGACGTCGCCTCGAACGACACCATGCCCCCGTACAGCGGCTCGCCGGCCGCCGACATCTGACGCTTCGCCACGTCGTGGCCGGGGAAGTCCTCGAAGCCCGGCCAGTAGACCTTCGCAACCCTGTCGTGAGTCCGCAGCCACTCGGCGATTCGCGCCGCGTTGGCCGAGTGCGCTCGCATCCGCAGCCCCAGGGTCTTGAGCCCCCGCAGCAGCAGCCAGCAGTCGAAAGGGCCGGGAACGGCGCCGGCGGCGTTCTGCAGGAACCGCAGCTGCTCGGCCAGCGAGTCGTCGTCGGTCGCGACCGACCCCATCAATAGGTCCGAGTGACCGCCGAGGTACTTCGTCGCCGAGTACACGACCACGTCGGCGCCGTCCTCGAGCGGGCGCTGCAGGTACGGAGTCGCGAACGTGTTGTCGAGGACGACGAGCGCGCCGGCGGAGTGCCCCACCTCGGCCAGCATCACGACGTCGAGGATCTTGAGCAGCGGGTTGGTCGGCGTCTCCGCCACCAGCATCGCCGCGCCACCGGCGACGGCCTCCTCCACCGACTCCCGCGACGTCATGTCGCAGACCGCGTAGCGGATGCCGAGCTGCGCGAACACCTTATCGAACAGCCGGTACGTCCCTCCGTAGACGTCGTCCGGAATCACGACCTTGTCCCCTGTGTTGCAACAAAGAGCAAGGGTCGTCAACGCCGCCATCCCGGAGGCGAAGGCGACGGCGTGCCCGGCTCCCTCGAGGGCGGCCAGGCAGGTCTCGAGCGACCTGCGGGTCGGGTTGTCGGTCCGCGAGTACTCGAATCCTTTGTGCTTCGCTACAGCTTGTTGAACGTAGGTCGATGTTTGATAGATGGGGACGACCGCAGATCCGGTGGTCGGGTCTGGATCCTGACCTGCGTGGATTGCGTATGTCTCGAAGCGCATAGGGTCTGATGGCATGGGTTCTCCACGAGGGGGCGAGTGAGCTGAGCGACCTGGATACCACGGGCAGCGGCCCTGTCCGTGTTGCGATAGCCGGCCAATGGCGCAAGGACGCGGGGAAGTTCCCGCTGCTCTATGCGCGCGCCGTCCAGCTCGCCGGCGGGACGCCGTTCGTCCTGTCGACCTTCGACGTGCCCCCGACCGAGGAGGTCCCCTCCGACGTCCGGATTACGACCGGGATCGACCCCTACGACGCTTCGGGCCTGGACGACGCGAGCGCCCTGCTGCTGCCCGGCGGCGGCGACATCGACCCCGAGTGGTACGGCCGAGAGCGCCACCCGCGCACGCACGGTGTGTGCCACCGCCGCGACCGCTTCGAGCTCACCCTGCTCGAGGAGGCTCTCGCACGCGACATACCCGTGCTCGCGATCTGCCACGGGATGCAGCTTCTCAACGTGCACCTCGGAGGGACCCTGGACCAGCACCTGGCCGACCGCGGGAACGTGCTTCAGCACGACCGCGACAGGCCGCGCGCCGAGCCCGCGCACTCAACCGAGATGGACGAGACGAGCCCGCTGGCGAAGATGATCGGAACCGGCCAGGCCCCCGTCAACTCGCACCACCACCAGGGTCTGGACCGCCTCGGAGAGGGACTCGAGGAGATCGCGTGGGCCGAGGACGGCGTCCTCGAGGGCGTGTACGCCCCCGACTTCTCGTGGGTCGTCGGCGTCCAGTGGCACCCCGAGGCGATGGCGCCCGTAGACCCCCGGCAGCTCGCGATCTTCGAGCACCTGGTCGCCGCGGGCGAGGCCCACGACACGGGGCCGGCGCGCCAGGCCACCGAGCTCTCCGCCTAACTACTCCAGCGGGGTTCCCATGAGCGACGACACGTCGCCCGCGCCCGCCGAGTAGGAGAAGCGCTCCGCCACCACCTTTCCGGTCGCCTCGACGAGCACCGCGTACGGCTCGCCGTCCGTCAGCTCGCCCAGCGGGACTCGCAGACGCGCGCCCGCCGCGAGCGTCAGGTTCGCCAGCGAACGAGGCCGCAGCGGACGGCCCTCCGCGCCGATGAGCGTCAGCGTGACCCGCACGTCCTGCCCGGTCGCGTTCAACAAGACGGCCGAGTCCGTGCCCGGCCGCGAGGTGGCGGGGCCGAGGAGCCACCGTTTCGAGGGCCGCGACGAGCCGATCTCGGACGCGACGCCGTCGAACTCCTCGGTCGCGTAGAACACCGTCCGCTCGACGACGACCGGCACCCGGTTCACCGAGCGCACGATCGCGCCCGCGCCTCCGCGTTCGCCCGGGAGCGCCGACTCGTCCAGCACGATCGCCACCGTCGAGCGCGCCGGCACTGGGACCTCTGTGGCTCCCGCGGCGGGCAGCGCCTTCGAGTCGGTGACGAGCGTGATCTCGACCGTAGCCTCGGTGTTGCCCGGGTTCATGACGGAGATCCGCTCTTCGAATCCCGCGCCCACGGCTCCCTCGGGGAAGTACCACGTGTCACGGAGCGACGAGGCACCGAGCGTGAACTCGACACCCGACGGCTTCTCCTCGGGACGCGCGATCGACAGCCGCCACGCGACGACGCGGCCGCGCACTGCGGTCACGATCGCGCCGAGGACCTTCTGCTCGAAGACGAAGTCGTTGATCGCCAGGGCGATCGAGCTCTCCGACGGGACCGCGACGTCCGACAGCCCGGCCTTCGTCCGCTCGCCGCCGGGCGTCAGCAGCGCCACGCGCACTACCGCCTCGTCGGGGAACGGGTTGTAGATCAGCAGCCGCTCGTCGTGGGTGACGGTGCTGTTGCCCTCGGGGAAGTACCAGCGCGTCGCCGCCGCGGGAGCGCAGGCGGCCCCGCCGACGCCGGACACGGGCTCGTCGACGCTCGTCACGACCGTCGCGTCGACGCGGCCCCCGTAGCCGACGACGTCGACGGCGTCGGCGGGCTCGGCGGGCTCGGCACCCGGCGGCACGAGCTCGAGGGTCGAGCCGGGCGCCAGGCCCACGCGCTCGTCGGACCACGGGGCGAAGCTCACGTCGACCGGCTCGTTACCGCGGGCGGTGGCCGTCACCGTGACGCGGCTCGCAGGCCGGCGTAGCGCGGGCGGGCAGAACACGGCGCGGGCGTCGAACTCGGGCTCGGCCGCGGCCGGGGGGCGCGCCGGAGCGACCTTCGGCCCCCACGTGTCGAGCGCGACCCCGCCGAGCAGGAACAGCGCTATGGCGATCGCGACGATCCCGTCGCGCGGCCGCGCGGTCACGACCGTCCCTCGGTCGTCCGGCGGTGGGTCACGGGCCCGCGTCTGCCGCCGGGGCGCCCGGGGACCCGCTTCGCCTGCGAGAACGCCGCGCCGAGCAGGACCACCCACGCGAGCACGATCCCGACCAGCCACACGAGGTCCGACAGCTCCCGCGGGAAGCTCACCACGAGGGGGCCGCGCGCGGAGGGGGGCACCGTGAACGCGTTCCCCCAGCCTCCCTCGGCGCGCTCCAGGCGCGCGCCGCCGGCCGTCGCCTCCCACCCCGGGTGCGCGGCCTCGGCGAGGAACAGGACGCCCGTGGCCGCGACGCGCTCCGAGGAGTAGCGCGACGCCGAGAGCGGCTCGACCGTGAACCCGCTCCGCGCCGTCGCGTCCGGCAGCAGCGCGGGATCGCGCTCGGCGACCGCCGCTACGGGGGCCGGGACCTGCGGGTAGACCGCGGCGCGCTCGAGCGCCGCCTGGTTCTCGAGCAGCAGATAGCGCGACTCGGTCCTGATCAGGGCGAGGTCGCGCTGGTCCAGCCACGGGGCGGCGGCCCCGTCGCGTCCCAAGACGACGTAGCGGACATTGAACGCGCCGAGCAGGGTCCCGCCGCGGTCGGTGGCCCCGGACTCGATGGACGCGACGACCGAATGGAGGGCGTTCTCCGCGTCGGGAGAGACGCGCTGGAACAGGTCGCTGAAGACGTGGCCCCGAGCCCCCGTGAGGAAGTGGCCGTCGACCGGGCGCGCGACGCTGAGGCCCGCGCTCTGCCACGTCTCGCCCGACCACAGCACCCGGAACTCGCCGGCCTGCCTCGCCTCCGCCTGCAGAAGGGCTCCGACCTGCGCGATGTCCTCGGAGTTGTCGCGCCCGGCTCCTCCGCCGGGCTCCCACTCGCCGTGCCACAGCGCGGGACCGAGGCCCGCGCCGATCAGGACGACGCCGACGCTGATCGCGGTGAGGGTCGCGGCGTGGACGAGCCCGAGCCCGCGGCGCGGCAGGTCGAGGCGGAACGCGCCCACGGCGACTCCGGCGAGGCCCGCGAACGCCAGCGACGCGAGGACGCCGGCCTCGGTCGGCGTAGCTACCGGCGGCCGCACGAGCCCCGCCGCGACGAGAGCGACGATCCCCCCGGTCAGGACGACGACGCTCCACAGCGCCAGCGCGAGCCGCCGCCGCTGACCCTCGGCGACGAACACCGCGACGAGCCCGAGGACCGTCAGCGCTATGCCGAACAGCGCCGGCCCCTCGGGCGTCTGGCCGAGGAGCACGCTCGCCATCCCGTGGTCGCGGAAGCCCGCGGCGTACGCCTTCCAGGTGTCGGCGGCGAACAACAGGTCCAGCGGGCCGCCCTCGGCGAGCCACGAGGCGCTCCACGGAAGGAGCACGACCCATGCGAGCACGAGCGCGACGGCGCATGACGTGAACCCGCGGAACGCGCGCGCTCCCGGCTCGACGAGGCCGCGCACGACCGCGAGGACGACCGCGCACGCGGCGTAGAGGAACAGCGACCCCGGCACGAACGCGGCCGAGACCGCGGCCCCCAGGACGACGCGCGCGACGGCGCGGCCGCGGTTCCACCGCGGCGGTCTCGTCCACCCCGTCAGCTGGAGCATCGCAGCGAGGACGAACGGCGCCGCGGCGCCGAAGAACAGCGCGCCGAGCGCGCCCTCGCGCACGCCCGAGTACCCGACGGATCCCAGCGCGTACGCGAGGCCGGCCGCGAAGCGGGCGGGGCGGTCGACCATGTCGGAGACGAGGTGGTGCATGCCGGCGAAGGCGACCGCGCCCAGGCCCAGCACGAGCACCTTCTGCGCCACGCCTGCGGCGCCGAGCGTCAGGACGGGGACGAAGCCGAGGATCCCGAGGGCCGGCACCGGCGTCGCCTCCTGCCCCAGCCCGACGCCGCGCCACGGGGACCCCCACGCCCTCCACACCGCGGTCAACCTCTCGGGGAACGGCAGGAGCTCGCCGATCGCGGCCGGCGGCGACAGCAGGAAGTCGCGGAACCCGAGCAGGAACCCGAGAAGGCCGACGAAGAGCAGCACCCCGGTGAGGCCGCGCAGCTTCCCGGTCAACGCCTTCGCCTGGCCCGTCCGGCGGGAGAGCAGCTCGGCCCGGCGGCCCCACACGTGCTCGAGGCGGTCGGCCTGGTGCCCGATGTAGGCGCGCACCCGCGTCGACTCGCGGACGGTCAGCCGTCTGAGCTTGCGGTCCGGCACCTTGCGATGCCGCTGGACGCGCGAGCGCTCCGCGAGCGTCTGGGGCAGCGACACGAAGTTCCACGCGAGGGCGCGCGCGAGGTTCCAGATCTCGCGCGGCTGGCGCAGGATCACGAACCCGAGCATCTCGACGAGCGTCAGCAGCAAGAACTGCGGGATCAGCGCGATGAGGCGCAGACCGGACGCGCTCTTCGTCACCGCGCGGAGGCGGTTGCGCCTGATGAAGTAGCGCGCGGGCTCGAACGGGGACGGGCGTTCGCCGCGCGCGAGCGCGATCGCGTGGCGCGCCTTCGCCTGCGGCTCGACGCGCACGGTGTAGCCCGCGACGCGCGCGCGCCAGCAGAGGTCGAGGTCCTCCGAGAACGCGCGCATCCGCGCGTCCCATCCGCGCAGGCGCCGGAAGACCTCCTGGCGGATCAGCATGCACGTCGAGGTGACGTAGAAGACCTCGTGGGACGCGTCGTGCTGGCCGAGGTCGATCTCGCCTTCGTCCAGGCCCTTGTACGGGTAGCCGAAGCGGTCGGTCGCCATCCCGATCTCCTCGAGGCGATCGGGGTCGTCCCACGACACGATCTTGGGCCCGACGATCGCCGTCGTCGCGTCGGCCAGCACGCGGGCGACCATCCGCTCCACGGACGCCTCGGTGAGCGCGGCGTCGTCGTGCACGAACAGCAGGAGGTCGGCGTCGGTGCGGACGCGGCCGAGCGCCCAGTTGATCGCTCCGCCGAAGCCCAGGGGGCGCGGCGTCCGCAGGTGCCCCCAGCGCCGCCGCCGGAGGTGGCGCTTCGCGATGCGCTTGATCGCCGGCCTCTGGCGAGAGTCCGGCGACGCGTCGTCGACGACGAGGACGTCGAGCAGCGGATAGGTCTGCAGGTTCAAGGCGACCAGGCAGTCGCGCAGCCACGTCCGCCCGGAGTGCGTCACGACGACCGCGAGGACGCTCGGGAGCCCCGCCGGCGTGGTGGGCTCGTCGATGCGCGTCTGCGTCTGCCTGGCCGTGGTCGCCATCGCGGGAGCGGGCCGTCAGGCCGTGCTCTGCAGCGCGCCGCCGGCCGGAGCCGGCTCGTACAGCGTCGTGCGCTGCATCGGCGTCCGCCCGATCGACCGGATCAACTGCTCCATCTCGGACGGCGTCAGCTCCTGCCCGTGGGCGGCTCCGGCCGCCCGCGAGATGTTCTCGTTCATCAAGGTCCCACCCAGGTCGTTGGCGCCCGCGCGGAGCGCGAGCTTGCTGCCCTCCACGCCCATCTTCACCCACGACACCTGGATGTTCGGGATCCGGCCGTTGAGCGCGATGCGCGCCACGGCGTGCATTTTCAGCGCCTCGGCGAACGTCGGCCCGCGGCGGGCCTTGCCCTTCAGGTAGATCGGCGCGGCCATGTGGACGAACGGCAGCGGCACGAACTCGAACAGCCCGTCGCTGCCCCCGGCGACGAGGTCGTCGTGGAGGTCGCGCACGACCTGCAGGTGCCGCGCCCAATGCCGCGGCCCCTCGACGGTGCCGAACATGATCGTCGCGTTCGAGCGCAGCCCCACCTCGTGCGCGACGCGGTGGACGCGGCACCACGTCGCGGTGTCGATCTTGTCGGGGCAGATCAGCGCGCGGATGTCGTCGTCGAGGACCTCGGCGGCGGTCCCCGGCAGCGTCCTGAGCCCGCCGTCGCGCAGCCTGACGAGGAAGTCGCGGACCTCGACGCCCAGAGTCGCCGCTCCCTGATGGACCTCGAGCGCGGTGAACCCGTGGACGTGCATCTGCGGGACTGCCTCCTTCACCGCGCTCAGGTAGGCGACGTAGTCGTCGCCGGTGAAGGAGCCGTGGATGCCGCCCTGCATGCAGACCTCGGTCGCGCCGCGCTCCCACGCCTCGCGGGCCCGGCGCGCAACCTCGTCGGGGGACAACAGGTAGGGAGCGCCGCGCAGGTTCAGCGACGCGGGCCCCTTGGAGAACGCGCAGAAGCCGCACCGGTAGTAGCACGTGTTCGTGTAGTTGATGTTGCGGTTCACGACGTAGGTCACGGTGTCGCCGGCGGCGGCGGCGCGCAGCTCGTCGGCGACCGCGTAGAGCCGCTCGGCCTCCGCCCCGCGCGCGGTGAATAGCAGCGCGACCTCGTCCTCCGCGAGCTCCGCGCCCGCCGCAGCGCGATCCAGCGCGCTCCACAGCGACGGCCGTACGACGCGGCCCGGCACGCGCCACGCTCCGTCCGACGCGGCCCCGACGGCTGCGGCGTCCTCTCCGACCGGAGGCTCGTTGCCCCCGGAGCACCAC
>JALZEG010000253.1 GCA_030862185.1 Actinomycetota bacterium | reverse complement strand
GGCGCGCGACCCGGCGCGTGGACGTGGTGCTGCGCGTGCTGCCTGCGTCCGTCACCGGGAGCGACGCGGCCCTGACGGAGAAGGGCGCGCACCTCTTCTACGCGGGATCGGCGGAGACGCCGGTCCGTCCGAAGCTGCTGGGCTCGGCGAAGGTGCGGCCCGGCGAGAGCGCGTTCGCGCAGCTCCACCTCGCGCACCCGCTGCCGCTCGTGCGCGGCGACCGTTTCGTGATCCGCGACGCGGGACGCGTGCTGACGCTCGGCGGCGGCGAGGTGCTCGACCCGCTGCCGTCGGAGGCGCGGCGCTCCGATCCCGAGCGGCCGCGGCTGCTCGCGGAGCTGGCGGCGGCGGACGAGACCGGCGCGCTGGTCGCGCTGGTGCAATCCGCCGGGGGCCTCGACGCGGACGAGGCACACTTCCGCAGCGGCGCGACCGATCCGGGCCCGGGGGTCGTGCGGCTCGGCGGTTGGATCGTGACGAGCGAGCGGCGCGACGAGCTGGCGCGCGCGGTGGTGGACGCGGTGCAGGAGCACCATCGGGCTCGACCGCTGGAGCGCGGGATCGCGCGCGAGGCGTTGAAGCAGACGATCCCGCTACGAAGCGACGCGTTCGACGCGCTGCTCGACGGGATCGACGGCGTCGTCCAGGAAGGCGCTCAGGTGCGGCTCGCCGAGCATGCCGTCGCGTTCGCGCCGGAGCAGGAACGGGCGCGGGCGAAGGTCCTGGAGGAGATCGAGTCGGCCGGGTTCACGCCGCCACCGGCGAAGGACCTCTCGGCCGACCGCGCGTTGCTGCGCGCTCTGGTCGACAACGGCGACCTCGTCGCGGTCGGCGACTTCTACCTGACGCGTTCGCAGGCCGAGGACGCGCGGCTGAAGGTGACGGGCGCGATCCGGAGGTCGGACGGGCTGACCGTCGCGGAGATAAGGGACCTCCTGGGGACGACGCGCAAGTACGCGGTGCCGCTGTGCGAATGGCTGGACGCGACCGGGATCACGCGCCGGCGCGGGGACCTACGGGTCCTCGGCCCCCGCGCCTGAGGTCACGCCGCGAGGAGCTATTCGCCCGGCAGCGGATCCCCGTGCACGACCGTCCCCCCGACGAGGTCGCCGTCGGGAAGGCCCTGCGGCTTCCCGCTCAACATCTCGTCGACGAGAGAGTCGACGACCTGCGACATGTCGCGGCTCTTCGCGTAGACCTCGCGCTGCCGGACCGCCGAGGTCCCGCGTTCGAGGATGTCGTTGACCCTGCAGAGGTCCTCGTGGCAGCCGAGCTTCTCCGCAACCGGCTCGAGCATCTCGACCGTGTCGCCGATCGACCGGCGCAGCGAGAGGAGGTTGCCCTCCTCGTCGCGGATGATCTCCGCGTCGAGGCCGTAGCGCGCCGCGCGCCACTTGTTCTCACGCACGGTCCACGCCTTGTGCTGCGGCAGGGGGAGTCCCGCGTTGTAACGCTCGCCCATCCACACGACGAGCGATTGCGACAGCGCGACGATCGAGCACAGCTCGTCCATCGTCGGGATCCCGTCGCAGATGCGGAGCTCGAGCGTCCCGAAACCCGGGTGCGGACGGATGTCCCACCACACCTCGCGGATGCTCCGGATCGTGCCGGCGCCGATGAGCGTACGCATGAAGCGCTGGAACTGGCCCCAGTTCTCCATCATGTATGGGAGGCCCGCGGTCGGCAGCGACTCGAAGATCTTCGACCGGATCGACGCGAGCCCGGTGTCGCGGCCCTGCCAGAACGGGCTCGACGACGACAGCGCGAGAAAGTGCGGGATGTACGTCCCGAGCGCGTTCGATATCGCGATCGCCTCTTCGCCGGAGCCGACGCCGACGTGCGTGTGGATGCCGAAGATCAGCAGCCGTCGCGCGGTCCACTGGCAGTCCTCGATCAGACGGTGGTAGCGGGGGTCCGGCGACACGGTCTGGTCGGCCCACGAAGAGAACGGGTGGGTCCCCGTGCACATGATCCGGTAGCCCTGTCCGTCGGCCATCTCGATCAACCGCTCGAGCTTGTCGCCGAGATCGCGGCGGACCGCGCCCACCGTCGGGCACACGTCCGTGATGACCTCGACGCAGCACTCGAGCAGCTCGTGCTTGTAGCCGGGGGTGTCGCCGAGCTGGGCGAGGATCTTCGTGGCCGCGGTGTCGGTCGCGAGCGCGCCGGCGGCGTCGACCACCTGCACCTCGATCTCGGCCCCCAGGGTCGGCGCTTCGCTGCCGTTGAAGATGATGTTCACCGCGTGCCCCCCTTTTCTCTTTCCCGCACGGCCCCCACGCCTGCTCTAGCCGCTCACTTTCCCCGCGCCGAGGCAATCCAACCAGAGCGGCGCTTCACGCGCGAGCGGCCCAGGGCGTACACGCCCGCCAGCAGCGCCGCCGTCACGCCGGCCCCCGCCACTCCGGGGCCGCCGGGGACCGGCACGATCAGCGGAATGAGCGCACCGCCCACCCACGCGAGCTGCAGGACCGACTCGAAGCGCGCGAACGCCCAGCCGCGTCCGCCCTCCGGAGTCACGCGCTGGACGATCGAGTCGAACGCGAGCTTGGCGGTCCCCGACGTCATCCCGATGAAGAAGACGAGGGCCGCGGCGGCGAACAGCGAGAACCAGCGGCCGACGAGCAGACCGGCAGCGCCGGCGACGATCAGCGAGGCGACGATGATCGCCTCCTCGCCCAGCCGGCGCCGCAGCGGGGGCGCCACGAGCGACCCCGCGAGCCCGCCGACTGCGGCCGCCGCGATCAGGAGGCCGAGCCCGATCGATCCCGCGTCCTCACGCCGCAGCGCGAACGCTAGGTGGAACACGAGGAACCCGACGAGGAACCTCATCCCGGCAGAGGCGACGGTCGCCTGCCGCACGCCGACCGAACGCGCCAGCTTGCGCGCGCTCAAGGTCTCGACCGGGAGCCGGCGCCCCTTCGGAGAGGGGAGCCGGAACGCCGGGAGCACTCCGAGGCCGTAGACGATCGCGCCCATGATCAGGACGGTCCCGTTGCCTATGAACCGCGCGACGAGCAGGCCGGGCCCGACCGCCACCATCCCCGCCACGGCCGAGAACCTCGTCAACGACGCGTTGGAGCCCACGAGCGCGTCCTCCTCGGGGACGAGGTGCGGCAGCACCGCCCCCCGCACCACGGTCGCGGCACGCGACAGCAGCAGGATCCCGAACGCGAGCGGGAAGAGGTAGAGCGAGTCGAGCCGCGTCGCCATCCACCAGGCGAGCGCGCAGCGGCCGCCGGCCGCGACGACGAGAGCCCAGCGGAGGCCGCCGCGGTGCAGGTCGAGGACGCGCGACAGCAGCGGCGCGATCACCGCGAACGGCGCGACCGTCAGCGCGAGGTAGAGCGCGACCCGGCCGCGCGCGGTCGCCTCGGGGACCGAGAAGAAGAGCGTGCCGGCGAGCGCGAGGGCGACGAGCGCGTCGCCGGCCGCGCCCGCTCCCTGGAACAGGATCAGGTCCCGAAGAGGGCGGTACGTCCTCGGAGCCTGCACGTAGCTGAACGTACCCGAGCGTTGCTCGCGGATCCGGGAGACGCGCCGGTAACGAAGCCCCGACAAAGCCGTACGAGCTGGACTTTTGTCCCCGCGCGATGGCCGGGAGTGACCGGCCGAACCGCAGGAACGGGCCCCGGTGAGGCGAACCTTCACGCCACAGGGTCCACCGGAAACATCCGCAGCGGGCCCGGCGTTTCGAACGAAGAGCCACAAAGCGGACACGACAGAGGAGAGCCAGGAGATGCGAGCCCGCAACGGCGTCTTGATCGCTCTGACAGCAGCGCTCGTCGGAGCCCTCGTGAGCGCTCCCGCGTCCGCCGCGTCTGCCGCCCCCCCGTACGGCCAGAGTGAGCCGCAGCCCTACATCATCAAGACCCGGGTCGGCCGCCTCTATGCCGAGGTCATCCACCCCACCCGGGACGGCAAGATCGTCAAGGCCCCCACCATCCTCACGATCTCTCCATATTCGTCGCTGGGACGGAATGGCGACGCCGAGCGCTGGGTCCCGCGGGGCTATGCCCGCGCCTACGTGGACGTGGTCGGCACCGGCAACTCCGGGGGCTGCTACGACTACGGTGCGGACCGCGAGAGAAAGAGCGGCTACGACGTCGTCGAGTGGATCGCCAAGCAGAAGTGGTCGAACGGCAAGGTCGGCATGATCGGCGGCTCCTACGACGGCACCACCGCGACCGCGACGGCCACCATGGACCCGCCGCACCTGACCACCATCGTGCCCGAGTCGGCCATCTCCCGCTGGTACAGCTACGCCTACTCGGGCGGCATGCGCTACGCCTTCAACAACGAAAAGCTCGGCAACCAGGGCCCCACCAACGGAGTGGTGGTCGACGAGCAGGG
>JALZEG010000250.1 GCA_030862185.1 Actinomycetota bacterium | reverse complement strand
AGTACGCGGAGGACCAGAGGGCCGCGTGGAGGGAGCTGCTGCTGTCCGAGGGGGCCGCGCGCGACGTCTTCGCCTTCGCGAAGCACGAAGGGATCCCGGCGGGAAACCCCTTCGGCGGCGTGGGTCTGGCGAAGTGGCTGGCGGAGTCCTAGCGCGCGGTCCCCGAGAGCCGGAACCGCAGCCCGTCGTCGACGGGCACGCCGGAGCACGTCCACGGCGTGTTCCGCCGGAAGCAGCTCTTGAAACGAGTGCTCGCGTTGTCGAGGACGAGAACGACCATGCGGATCTCGCTCTTCTTGAACGGGATGCCTCTGAGCCCGCCGACGCCGGTCGAGTTGACGCCGATCGAGTGGCGCTGGGCCTGTCGGTCCTTCGTCAGGATCAGGACCTGCGCCCTCGGGTCCGTGGCCCGCGCCGGTAGGTCGACGTTGATGCGCAGCTTGCTCACCCCCGTCCCCGGCTTGAACGCCACGTAGCCGGCCGTGAGGTGGTCGAGCTGCGCGACGCGAAGACCCGTCGACTTCTTCGCAGTGCCGAGCGTGAACGTGCCCATCAGCGGTGGCCGCCTGCCGACCGCTGCGAGATACCCGGCCCCCTCCTCGTAGAACGCCTCGGGGACGTAGTTCACGAGCGAGAAGAACGCCTTCGCGTCGGGGAACGACATGTCGTGGTCGGCGAGCGCCCGCTTCATCGCGAAGGTCGAGACGAGGCCGGGGCCGCCGAGGCCGTCCACGGCCGCGTTCTCCCACACCTCACGGATGATCGGGACGCCGCCGGTCTCGTCGAGCTCGGTGAGGAACCTCCAGTAGAGCCACGCGCCGTAGTGATGCGGCGAGTTGCTGAAGTCGATCGGACTGTGCGGCTGCCGCAGCGGGCTCACCTGCAGGTACTGGTAGTTGTCGTCGACGTCGTCGTGCACGACGTCCTCCATCAGAGCGGCCGTGCCCTCGGACATCCACGTGTCGTGACCCGCGGCGTAGGCGAGCTGGACGGCGTGGAAGAACTCGTGCGCGGCGGTCACCTGCAGCGACTCGCCGGCCGGTGCGCCGAGGAACTGAGCCGGGTCGAAGTCATCGTCGAGCGCGCAATACGCGGACCCATCGAAGTAGCTGTAGTTGCTGCTCGGGTCGATCAGGTTCGGGTCGTCGGTCGTGCAGAAACCGTAGACCCCGTCGCGGCCCGAGTCGACGAGGTACACGTCGAGCTTCGCCGCGTCGAGGCCCGTCACGGTGTTGTCCGACGTGATGTCGGACTTCGGCGCCTTGAAGTCGAGGTCGTCGACCAGCACGCTCCACACGTTCTCCATCTCGACCTGGACCTGCTCGACGTAGTCCGGCGTCTGGTCGGCGTCCGAGTCGGCGGAGCTCACCGCATGGCGGCCGCTGTCCGTCCAGTGGACGCAGAAGTGCGCGCTGCACGCCGCGTTCACGGGGTTGTTCCGGTACGAGACGTGGTCGATGTTCGTGTCGGTGTCGGGATCGGTGGGGCGGGCGAGGATCGCGAGGGCGCGCTCGCGGTCGGCGCCGTCGAGCTCGCGGACGCGGAGCGCCAGATCGGTCAGTACGAGGCTGAGGTGACCGTCGAAGTCACCGGCGAACGTCGCCTCGGCGCGCTCGAGGGCGAACCTCGCCGGAGAGATCCGACCGGCCCGCAGGGCGCGCGAGAGCGTGTCGTTCGTGATCGAGCTCAACGCCGCGGTGTCCTCCGTCAGCTCGGCCCCCTCGTCGGGGATCCGGAGCGGCCCGTCGAGCGAGAGGTCCAGCCCTCTGGTGAGGGAGGAGCCGCGCCCGCTTGCAGAAGCGGCGGGGAGGGAGGCGCCGGTCGCGGCGAGACCGAGCAGTACGAGTAGAACGACGGATCTCTTCATGCGCGCAAGGTCCTCCCGTGCGGAGAGATGGGCAGCCACGACACTCAATCGGACGGTGGCCGCGGAATCTGTACGTATCTGGTGCAGGAGCCGCGTTCCGCGCAGTCCGAGCAGAAAAGACGTAAGGGCCCCGGTAGAACGCCCGGCAGCCTTCGGAGCGTCCAATGCACGTGAAAGGACGCCTGCTTGCGGCCGCGCTCGTTGCGGTCGCGGGCGGGGCCGCGTGGTGGTCGCTCCGCGACGGAGGCACCACACCGCCCGTACCCGCCCCCCGCGCCACCGCGGATTGCTCCACCGGGCCCTGGGCCGACCACTGCCCCGAGGCAGGGTGGGCGCGCGACGTCGCACGCGCCGCAGGGTTCCGCGTCACCGGCGACACGGGGTCGGCGCTGACGATCGAGAGACAAGGCCTCGCGTTCCACCTGTGGGCGTTCACCCCGGAGGAGCCGGAGCTGCGCACCCGGCAGCTGAGGCAGGAGGCCTACGAGCACGTCGAGTCGGTCGCGGGGGTGCGAATCTACGCCGACGGACAGCGGCTCACGTGGGACTCGTACGGCCTGCACGTGTGGATGGCGCAGGCCGGTCTGGGAGGGCTCGACGTGGGGGTGCCCGGCGTGGCGGACGTCGTGCGGGCGTCGCTGCAGGTCCCCTGGCCGTAGACGGCCCGGCGCGAGATCACGCGTGCTGCGGCCCCGAGCCGCTGTGACAACCTGGGGCGATGCCCGAGACCCGCGACTACGCACGCAAGCGCCGCTTCGACGAGACGCCCGAGCCGCCCCCCGCCGTCTCGGGCGACGTCGACGTCGCCCGCGCGCTGCCCGGTGGCTCCTTCGTGATCCACCAGCACCACGCGCGCCGGCTCCACTTCGACCTCCGGCTCGAGATGTACAACGGCGACGTCCCCGTCCTCGTGTCGTGGGCGGTCCCGAAGAACCTCCCGCTCAAGAAGGGGA
>JALZEG010000242.1 GCA_030862185.1 Actinomycetota bacterium | reverse complement strand
GGACGCGCGGATCATCTTCCTGGACACCGAGAAGTCGAACTGGACGTGGGACGACGAGGCCGGCGCGTACTACTGGCACCGCTTCTTCTCGCACCAGCCCGACCTCAACTACGACAACGAGGAGGTGCAGGAGAACGTCCTCGCCGCGCTGCGGTTCTGGCTCGACCTCGGGCTCGACGGGTTCCGGCTGGACGCGGTCCCCTACCTCTACGAGCGCGAGGGGACGAACTGCGAGAACCTCCCCGAGACCCACCAGTTCCTGAAGAGGGTCAGGACCGAGGTCGACAAGAGCTTCGAGGACATCGTCCTGCTCGCGGAGGCGAACCAGTGGCCGGAGGACGTCGTGCCGTACTTCGGCGACGACGACGAGTGCCACATGGCGTTTCACTTCCCGCTGATGCCGCGCATGTTCATGGCGGCCCGCCGGCAGGTGCGCTACCCCGTCGTGGAGATCCTCGAACGCACGCCCGACATCCCGTCGGGCGCGCAGTGGGGGATCTTCCTGCGCAACCACGACGAGCTGACGCTCGAGATGGTCACCGACGAAGAGCGCGACTACATGTACAACGAGTACGCGAAGGATCCGAGGATGAAGCTCAACCTCGGGATCCGGCGGCGCCTCGCGCCCCTGCTCGAGAACTCGAGGGACCAGGGCGAGCTCTTCCACGCGATGCTGTTCTCGCTGCCGGGGTCGCCGGTCGTCTACTACGGCGACGAGATCGGGATGGGCGACAACATCTACCTCGGTGACCGCGACGGCGTGCGGACGCCGATGCAGTGGAACTCGGACCGGAACGCCGGCTTCTCGACGGCCGACTTCGCGCAGCTGTACCTTCCCGTGCTGCTCGATCCGGTGTACGGCTACCAGGCGCTGAACGTCGAGGCCGAGATGCGCGACCAGCACTCGTTCCTGCACTGGTTCCGCCGGCTCCTCGACGTGCGCAAGAAGCATCCGGTCTTCGGGCTGGGGACGTTCCAGGCGCTGCACCCCAACAACGCGGCGATCTTCGCCTACGTGCGCACCTACGGCGACGACGTCGTGCTGTGCGTGAACAACCTGTCCGGACGGGCCCAGGCGGCGGAGTTAGACCTGTCGCCCTGGGAGGGTATGTATCCCGTCGAGTTGCTCGGGCGCGAGCGCTTTCCCCGCATAGGAGAGCTCCCCTATCTGCTGACGTTCGGCGCCCATAGCTTCTATTGGTTCCAGCTCGTGAGGGAGGAGTCGGAGTGATGACGATGTCGACCGAGGGCCTCCTGGACTGGCTGCCGCGCCAGCGGTGGTTCGGCCACAAGGGGCAGGAGGCGCGTGGGCTCGACCTGCTCGACGTCGTGGTGCTCGACGACGGCCCTCCCGCGCTCGCCCTGTCCCTCGTCAGGATCGCCTTCGCCGAAGGGCGACCGGCCCTGTACCACCTGCCCGTGCTGCTCGACGAGGACGGGACGGCGCGGGACGCGACGGAGGACCCCGCCCGGCTCGCGCTCCTCTACGAGCTGATGGCACAGGGTCACGCGGTCAAGGGGAACCACGGCGCGGTCGAGTTCGGAGGCCCGGGGCTCGACCCGCTGGCCGGCACGCCGTCCGGCGTGCGGACCATGGGGGCCGAGCAGTCCAACACCTCCGTCGTCTTCGACGACACGACGATCGTGAAGCTGTTCCGGCGCGTCGAGCCGGGGCAGAACCCGGACCTCGAGCTCTCGCGGCTGCTGACCAACGAGGGGTTCGAGAACGTCCCGTCGCAGGTGGGCGAGCTGACGTACCGCGGCGAGATCGACGGCGAGGAGGTAGCGATCGACCTCGGGGTCGCGCAGCGGTTCCTGCGCGACGCGACCGACGGCTGGGACTACGCGCTCGACCGCGTCGGAGCGCTCTTCGCCGAGATCGACGAGGCCGACGTCGCGGAGGACCGCGCGTTCCTCGTGGAGCAGCGCGCGGGACCGTTCCTGGAGGCGATCGAGGACCTCGGCGAGGCCACCGGCGCGCTGCACGTCGCGCTGTCGCGCGAGGATGCGGACCCCGGCCTGGCGCCCGAGCCCGTCGAGGAGGGCGACCTGAGGGAGTGGGCCGAGGGCGCGCAGGCGTACCTCGAGCGGCTGCGCGCCGGGAGCATGGCGGAGCTGGACGCCCAGGTGCCGTCGATCGTGCGCCAGATCGACGCGGTCGAGACGCTGGCCGACGGTGGCTCGAAGACGCGCATTCACGGCGACTACCACCTCGGCCAGGTCATCCGCGGCCTCAAGTGGATGATCCTCGACTTCGAGGGCGAGCCCGTGCGGTCGCTCGAGGAGAGACGCACGAAGCACTCGCCGCTGAAGGACGTCGCCGGCATGCTCCGGTCGTTCAGCTACGCGGCGAACGCGGCGTTGTTCGCGCGCGCCGAGCCCGACTCGGACGAGTGGAAGCGGCTGCAGCCGTGGGCGGACACGTGGGAGGCGCTGGCGCGCGACCGCTTCCTCGCGAGCTACCTCCGGAAGTCGCACGAGGGTCGCTTCCTCCCGCAGGAGCGCGAGACGCTGGCCGTGCTCCTCGACTTCTTCGAGATCGACAAAGCCCTCTACGAGCTCGAGTACGAGCTCGGCCACCGGCCCGAGTGGGTGCGCATCCCCGCGGCAGGGATAGCCCGCGTGATCGAACGAGGTGAGAGACGATGACGAAGGTCGACCGGGCGGCGGTCGAGCAGCTCGTCGGTGGCGAGCTCAGAGACCCGCACTACCTCCTCGGCAAGCATCCGGGGCCGCGCGGCGCCACCGTCGTGCGGGCGTGGCGGCCGGAGGCGCAGACCGTGCAGTGCCTCGTGGACGGCGAGACTGCCGCGAAGCTCGAGATGATCCATCCCGCGGGGCTCTTCGAGGGGACCGTCGACGGCGTCGTCGAGGACTACGAGCTCGAGGTCGGCTACGCCGACGGGACGTTCACGCTGCGCGACCCGTACGCCTTCGAGCCGACGCTCGGCGATCTCGACCTCCACCTCGTCGGCGAGGGCAGCCACCGGCGGCTCCACGACACCCTCGGCGCGCACGTGCGAGCGGTCCGCGGCATCGACGGCGTCGGCTTCGCGGTGTGGGCGCCGAACGCGCGCAGCGTGCGCCTCGTCGGCGACTTCAACGGGTGGGACGGCCGCCTGCACCCGATGCGGCTGCTGGGGGGGTCCGGGATCTGGGAGCTGTTCGTGCCGGGGGCCGGCCCGGGGTCGTTCTACAAGTTCGAGATCCTCACGCCCGACGGGCACCTGACGCTGAAGACCGACCCATTCGCGTTCGCGACCGAGACTCCGCCGGCGACCGCGAGCCTCGTGCACGAATCCACTCACCGCTTCGCCGACGACGACTGGATGGAGCGGCGCGAGACGGCCGATTGGCACTCGGAGCCGATGTCGATCTACGAGGTCCACATCGGGTCGTGGCGGCGCGACGCCGAGGGGCGCCCGTTGGGCTACCGCGAGCTCGCGCCCCTGCTCGCCGACTACTGCCACGAGCTGGGCTTCACGCACGTCGAGTTCCTGCCGGTCGCCGAGCACCCCTTCGGCGGGTCGTGGGGCTACCAGGTCAGCCACTACTTCGCGCCGACCGCGCGCTTCGGCTCGCCCGACGACTTCCGCTACCTGGTCGACACGCTCCACCAGGCGGGCATCGGCGTCATCGTCGACTGGGTGCCCGCGCACTTCCCCAAGGACGAGTGGGCGCTCGCCCGCTTCGACGGGACCGCGCTCTACGAGCACCTCGACCCCCGCAAGGGAGAGCACCCCGACTGGGGGACGCTCGTCTTCAACTTCGGGCGCAACGAGGTGCGCAACTTCCTCATCTCGAACGCGCTGTACTGGATCGAGAAGTTCCACGTCGACGGGCTGCGCGTCGACGCGGTGGCGTCGATGCTCTACCTCGACTACAGCCGGGAAGAGGGTCAGTGGATCCCCAACGCGTTCGGGGGCCGCGAGAACCTCGAGGCGATCGAGTTCCTCAAGCAGCTCAACGAGGTCGTGCACGGCGAGCACCCCGGCGTGCTGATGCTGGGCGAGGAGTCGACCGCGTGGCCGGGCGTGAGCCGCCCCGTGTACCTCGGGGGCCTCGGCTTCGGATTCAAGTGGAACATGGGCTGGATGCACGACACGCTGTCGTACTTCTCGAAGGACCCGATCCACCGGCGCTACCACCACAACAACCTGACGTTCAGCCTCGTGTACGCGTGGAGCGAGAACTTCGTGCTGCCCTTGAGCCACGACGAGGTCGTGCACGGCAAGGGGTCGCTGATCGGGAAGATGCCCGGCGACAAGTGGCAGCGGCTCGCGAA
>JALZEG010000192.1 GCA_030862185.1 Actinomycetota bacterium | reverse complement strand
TGCGCGGGGACGTCGTCAAGGCCGCCGGCGTCACCGTCGGACGCGTCGAGGAGATCGGCATCCGCGACGGGATTGCGATCGTGACGATGTCCATCGACGAGGACACCGAGCTGCCGGCGCGGCTCGGGGCGCAGGTGCGCTTCAGGAACCTCGTGGGACAGCGGATGATCACGCTCGACGCCCCGTCGCCCGCGCTCGGACGGACGGAGCCCGGCGACGTCATCCCGCTCGATCGCACCGAGCCGGCCTTCGACCTCTCCGCGCTGTTCAACGGGCTGCGGCCGTTGATCCGATCGACCAACCCCGAGGACATCAACACCGTCACGAGGACGCTGACGCGCGCGCTGTCGGGGCGCGCGGAGGAGGTCGAGGGGTTCCTCGGCAACGTCGCCGACATCTCGACGAGCCTCGCGTCGAAGGACCGGGAGCTCGCGGTGATGCTCGACGCGCTGAACGAGGTGACCGGGGAGCTGAACGGCCGCGACGCGCAGCTCCGCGCCACGCTGTCCGACCTCGACGACTTCCTGGGTGACCTCCAGGCGAGCCGGCACGAGCTGTCCGCGGCGCTCGTCACGCTGGACGACGCCGCCACGCGACTCGGGCGCGTCGTGGCGCGCAACGACTCGCACATCGAGGCGGAGATCGACGACCTCGCGGTGCTGCTCGACGCGGTCGACGACAAGCGCGCGGACCTGCGGGGGGCGCTGCGGGCGCTACCCGAGATGCTGATCGCGGTCGAGCGCGTGAACTCCTACGGGCAGTGGGCGAACATCCACCTCGTCCACGTCTGCAAGGACGACACCGGCGAGTGCGGCAAGCGGTGGATGCCGTGAGGTCGTTCCGCGAGAGAAGGCCGTGGCTCGTCGGCATCACGTGCATCGTCCTCATAGCCGCGGGCGTCGCCGGCGCGTTCTCGATCAACCGCTTCCAGGGATTGCGCGGCGTGTACACGCTGTCGGCGGACGTGGCCGACGCCGCGGGCCTGCGGCCGGGCAACGAGGTGCGGGTCGCCGGCGTCAAGGTCGGGACGGTGAAGCGGGTCGAGCTGGAGCGCGACGCGGCGCGGATCGACATGGAGATCCAGGACGACGTTCGGATCCCCGTCGAGACGGCGCTCGAGGTGAAGCTGAAGACGCTGCTAGGACAGAAGTTCGTCGACCTGCAGATGCCCCGTGCGTTCGTCGAGGCGGCTGCCGCCGGCGACGATCCCGACAGCGCGACCGACGGCTATTTCGAGGCCGGCGCGGTCATCGCGCTCGAGCAGACCAGCGTCCCGTTCGAGGTCTACCAGGCGGCGAACGAAGGCACCGCGGTGCTCGAGGGGATCGACAAGCAGGCGCTGCGCGAGCTGATCGTGGTGCTCGACGAGACCGTCGGAGCGTCGAAGGAGGAGCTGGGGCGCGCGCTCGACGCGGTGGGGGACGTGGGCGAGGTACTCGCCGACAACTCGGCGCCGCTGAAGCGGCTGTTGCGTCAGTCGGCGGAGCTGTCCGGGACGCTCAGCGCGTCGGGGTCGGACATCGACGGGATCCTGCTGCGCTCGGCGGACGTGCTCGGGGTACTGGCGGAGAGACGCGCGACGATCTCGTCTCTCCTTGCGGCGACCGAGGACCTCTCGCAGAACCTGGGCGTGCTGATCCGCGCGTCGAAGGGATCGATCGAGGTCGGGACTGCGGACCTGAACTCGATCCTCGTCCTCGCGGCGGGCGAGCTCGAGACGATCGAGCGGAGTCTCGCCGAGCTCGGCACGGCCCAGGAGATGTTCGGGCAGCCGCTGCGCTTCGGCCGCTTCGTCGAAGGCCACGTCTGCTCGATCACGACCGCCGACACGTGCGTCCCGTCCGGGTCACCGGACGACCCGGGCATCCCGGGCCACGGGATGGAGCCGACGGACCCCGCCGATCACCTCGACAGGAGGCTCCGGTGAGGGCGCGCCTGGTCTCGCTCGTCACGACGCTGGCGGTCGTCGCCGCGGCGGCCGGCGTCTACCAGCTCACTCGGTCTGAACAGGCGACGTACACGCTGACCGCGGACGTCGAGCAGGCGCCGAACCTCTTCGAGGGGGGCCGCGTCGCGGTGCGCGGGATCGACGTCGGTGAGATCACCGCGGTCGAACCGCACGGCGCCGCCGTGCGCGTCACCATGGAGGTCGACGAGGAAGTGCGCGTCCCTGCCGGCGCGCGCCTCTCCATCGTGCCGATCACGGTGATCGCCGACCGCTACGTGCAGCTCGACCCGCCCTACGACGGGGGCCCGGCGCTCGACGACGGCGACCACATCGGCGTCGGCCGCACCACGATCCCGGCGGAGCTCGACGACGTGCTCACGCAGCTCGAAGGGCTGCTGACCGCGCTCGAGCCGGAGCCGGGCGAGG
>JALZEG010000184.1 GCA_030862185.1 Actinomycetota bacterium | reverse complement strand
GCGACAGGACCAGGATGCCGAGCTTGCCCTTGTGCAGGTTCTGGTGCACCTGGTACGCCGCCTCACCCGTGTCCTCGAGCGCGTACGTCTGCGACAGGATCGGATGGATCATCCCGAGGGCCGCGAGGCGGTTCGCTTCCCACGCCTCTTTGTAGTTCGCGAAGTGGCTCCCGATGATCGACTTCAGGTTCATCCACAGGTAACGGTTGTCGTAGACGTGCTCGTAGCCGGACGTGGACGCGCAGGTGACGATCTTGCCGCCGCGCTTCGCGACGAAGATGCTCGCGCCGAACGTCTGCCTGCCGGGGTGCTCGAAGACGACGTCGGGGTCTTCGCCGGCGAGCTCGCGGATCTTCTTGCCGAAGCGGCGGAACTCCTTCTGGTCCGGGCGGTCGCCGTCCCAGAACCGGTAGCCCTCGGCCTTGCGGTCGATGACGTGCTCCACGCCGATCGCGTTCAGCAGCTCGCACTTGTCCGGCGACGACACCACGCCGACCGGGATGCCGCCGCCGTTGAGCACGTACTGGCACGCGAAGCCCCCGAGGCCCCCGGTCGCGCCCCAGACCAGCACGACGTCGCCCTGCTTCATGGCGGCGCCGTTCGGCGAGACGAGCATCCGGTACGACGTCGACGACACGAGGCCGAGGCACGCCGCCTCTTCCCAGGTGAGGTGCGCGGGCTTCGGCATGAGCTGGTTGGCCTTCACCATCGCGATCCCCGACAGCGAGCCGAAGTTGGTCTCGAAGCCCCAGATGCGCTGGCTCGGATCCATCATCGAGTCGTCGTGGCCCTGCGGCGCCTCCAGGTCGACGTAGTTGCAGTGGACCGTGACGTGGTCGCCGGGCTTCCAGCGCGTGACGCCGGGGCCCGTCCGCACCACGACGCCGGCGGCGTCCGACCCGACGACGTGGTAGTCGAGGTCGTGGCGCTTGCCGAGCTCGCTCTCGCGGCCGAACCGCTCGAGGAACGCGAACGTCGAGACGGGCTCGAAGATCGAAGTCCAGACGGTGTTGAAGTTGATCGCCGACGCCATGACGGCGACGTGGCACTCGTTGGGGCCGAGCGGCGGGAGCGGGACCTCGTCGACGTGCAGCGCCTTGCGCGGGTCCTTCGCGCTCGACTCCATGCCCTCGAACATGTCCTGCTCGTCCTTGCGCGTGAAGACGGCGCGGACGGACTCGGGGGGCGGGAGCGCGGCGATCTCCTCGCCGGGAGCTCCCTGCAGGATGGCGTCTCTGATCGCGTCGATCGTCCCAGCCAAGGCGGCCTCCTGATGGTTTCTCCGAGAGATGCCGCAGCCTACCGAACGAACTAGACCGCCTGGTCGGGTTCCGGGGCCGCAGGCACGCGCTCTTCGTCCATCAGGCTCTCCCACTCCATCCAGGGACGCCGCTCGGTCCTGTAGACCACCGTCAGGTCGATCATCGCTCTGCTCAACACCCCGAGCGCCAGCATGATCTGCTGCTCGACGTGGACCTCGTCAGCCGGCCGGTTCCACTCCTCGATCGTCGCGCCGAGGTCGAGGTGGACCGGGACGGCGTGGGCGACGCCCGACGGCACCGAATAGATCAACTGGCCAAACCTCGGCGTCGCCTCCTCGAAGACGGAGTTGAGGAGCCGGGTGATCTTGGGTCGCGCCTGACCGCCGACGTGAGTCAGCCGCTTTCCAAGCGGCGTAGGTGTCCAGCCCAAAGAGAGCCCGGCCTCTTCGGCAAGGGCAATGATCGGGGCGAGCGCAGTCTCGACGTCCACCTCGCGACCTCCCGCGGAGAGTGTCTTGACCTGTTCCTGTGTTCCGTAGGCATGATCGACCAGCGCTCGGGCGAGCCGCGCGCTGGGATCGAGCCGCGCATCGAGGAGCCACCAGGCGCGCGCTCCCGCTTCGAGCACGGAGCGGAGCAGGACGAGGACGCTGAGCTCACGCGGGAACCGGCGGCGCGCGAGCAGGAGCGCGATCGCGTCGAGGTGCTGCACCGCGCTCCAGAGGATGACGAGGGGCTCGACTGCCAGGGGACCGGCGTACGCGGGCGGTGAGTCGGAGTCTGCGTCGACCTGGTCGAAGGCCTCGGTCAACGACTCGAACGCGTGGTCGGCGTACGCCTCCAGAATCGGAGCCCAGTTGATCACCAGCGGCCGGCGGGCGAAGGCGTGATCGTCCACCTGCGCAGCGTAGGAGAAACGTCGTCGCTGCGGCGGCCGACGAGGAGGGCGTTCCGGGCCTCATGCCGAGGGGCCGGTGCACGCTGCACCACTTGCACCACTCGATTCAGGGGGCACGGCGTGACGGACGTCCCCCGGTACGATGGGCTCCATGAGCGAAGGACTCAGCTTCCGCCTCACCGAGGAGCAGGAGGCTTTCCGCCAATCGGTGCGGGAGCTCGTCGAGGACAAGATCCGGCCCCGTGCGGCCGAGATCGACGAGGCCGACGAGTATCCCTGGGACATCGACGAGGTGATGATCAAGAACGGCTTCGCCGGTGTCTCCTATCCCGAGGAGTACGGCGGGGCCGGGGGCGGGGCCCTCGAGCTGTGCCTGCTCGTCGAGGAGATCTCCCGCGTCTCCGGGGGCGTCGCGCTGATCACCGCGGTCAACAAGCTCGGGGCCATCCCGGTGCTGCTCGCCGGCAGCGAGGAGATGAAGAAGCAGGTCTGCACGGGGATCACGAACGGCGACCACCGCATGTCGTACTGCCTCACCGAGCCGAACTCGGGCTCGGACGCCGCCGGGATGAAGAGCCGCGCCGTGCGTGACGGCGACGACTGGATCGTCACCGGCTCCAAACGGTTCATCACGGGGGCCGGGGCCTCCGACCTCTACACGTACTTCGCGGTGACGAACCCCGACGCGCCGAAGGGCAAGAACATCACCGCCTTCCTCGTGAGCAAGGACATGGAGGGCTTCTCGCTCGGGCGCAAGGAAGACAAGATGGGTATCAGGGGGTCCCCCACGCGCGAGGTCATCCTCGAGAGCTGCCGGGTCCCCGGCGAGAACGTCATCGGCGAGGTCGACAAGGGTTTCCAGATCGCGCTGCGCACGCTCGACTTCTCGCGGCCCACCGTGGCCGCGCAGGCACTCGGCATCGCGCAGGGCGCCTTCGACTTCGCCGTCGATTACTGCAACGAGCGGCAGCAGTTCGGCAAGCCGATATCGGCGTTCCAGGGGATGCAGTTCATGTTCGCCGACATGGCGATGGCTATCGAGACCGCGCGCTTCGCGGTCTACCGCGCTGCCGTCGCGGTGGACGAAGGCGCCACGGACGTCTCCTACTGGGCCGCCATCGCGAAGTGCTACGCGTCCGACGTCGCGATGCGCGTCACGACCGACTGCGTCCAGGCCCTCGGGGGCTACGGCTACATCAAGGAGTACCCGGTCGAGCGCATGATGCGCGATGCCAAGATCACGCAGATCTACGAGGGCACGAACCAGATCCAGCGCGTCGTGATCGCGCGCAGCATCTTCGGCAGGCGTTAGCCGTGCCCGGAGTCGCCGTCCAGCCCCGCCGTCGAGCCGACGGAGGCGCTCCGCCGCCGGTTGAGCACGGCGAGGGCGGAGGCGGTGGAGGCTCCGGGTGGGTCCGGCTCCTGCGGGCGCCCAACGACATCGAGGCGCACCTGCTCGTCGGCCGCCTCGGCGAGTCCGGGGTGGAGGCGCGGCTCGTGCGCGACAAGGGCGCGCCGGGCGCGTGGCTCTACGGCGGGTCGAACCCCTGGGCGCCGGTGAGCGTGATGGTCCGCCGGCGACAGCTCGACGACGCACGCCTCGTGCTCGCCGAGGTGTCGTTCGAAGCCCCCGCCCACGCACCCGAGGTCGCGGTCGAGAAGGGCTGGCGCGTGCCCGTCGTGTGGTGGGCGACCGCGGTCACGCTGGGGTTGCTCGTCACCGGCGCGGCTCTGGCGGAGGTCGCGGAAGCGGTGTTCGCGCGCTGCCGCGTCCCGATCTTCTGTGACGAATAGGGGAGGCATTTTCCACGTGACCGACTTCAGGATCGAGCACGACACGATGGGCGAGGTCCGCGTGCCCGCGACCGCCCTCTACGGAGCGCAGACGCAGCGGGCGCGCGAGAACTTCCCGATCTCCGGCTTCGCGCCGCAGCCCGACTACGTGTGGGGCATGGTGACGATCAAGAAGGCCGCGGCGCTCGCCAACATGGACACCGGACGGCTCGACAAGGAGATCGGCGAGGCGATCGTCGAGGCCGCGGACGAGGCACTGACGGGCAAGCTCGACGAGCACTTCGTGATCGACCCGTGGCAGGCCGGCGCGGGGACGTCTCACAACATGAACGCGAACGAGGTGCTCGCGAACCGCGCGTCGCAGATCCTCGGCGAGGAGCACCGCGTCCACCCCAATGACCACGTCAACCTCGCGCAGTCGAGCAACGACACGAACCCCACCGCGGTCCGGCTCGCGGCGCTCCGAGTCCTGCCGAAGCTGCTCACGGCGCTCGAGGGCCTGCAGCGCAGCCTCGACGCCAAGGCGCGGGAGTTCGACGGGATCGTCAAGACCGCGCGCACGCACCTCCAGGACGCGGTGCCGATCCGGCTGGGGCAGGAGTTCTCCGGCTACGCGGCCGCGATCGACAAGGCGATCGACCGCGTTCGCGACGCGGGACGGACGCTCGAGGAGCTGAACCTCGGCGGCACCGCGGCGGGGACCGGGATCAACGCCGAGGCCGAGTACATCGACGGCGTCGTCCAGCACCTGCGCAACCTCACCGGCTTCGACCTCCGCAAGGGCGAGAACTTCTTCCGGCTCACCCAGTCCGGCGCCGACATGGCGCACTTCTCGAGCGCGGTCCGCAACGCGGCGGTGGAGATCTCGCGGATCGCGTCCGACTTCCGCCTGCTCGCGTCCGGCCCCCGCAGCGCGATCGCGGAGATCGTCCTGCCGCCGGTGCAGCCGGGGTCCTCGATCATGCCGGGGAAGGTGAACCCGTCGATGGCCGAGATGATGAACATGGTGTGCTTCCAGGTCATCGGGTGCGACGAGGTGTGCTCGCTGGCCGCGCACGGCGGGCAGCTCGACCTCAACGTGTTCTGGCCGCTGTTCGGCTTCAACCTGCCGTTCTCGATGACGATCCTCGCCAACGGCGTCACCGCGTTCACCGAGCGCCTGGTGGACGGGCTCGAGGCGGACGAGGAGCGTTGCCGCGAGCTGATGGAGCAGTCGCTGATGCTCTGCACCGCGCTGACGGACTACATCGGCTACGAGGCCGCCGCGGGCCTCGCGAAGGAGGCCTACAGGGACCGCAAGACGATCCGGCAAGTCGCGTTCGAGCACCAGGTCATGTCGCCCGAGGAGCTCGACAGGGTGCTCGACGGGATGCCGATGACCGAGCCGGGAGTGCCGGGCAAGTCGTAACAGCCCTCCACACGGAATCTTTGCAACTCGATCGCGAC
>JALZEG010000136.1 GCA_030862185.1 Actinomycetota bacterium | reverse complement strand
GCGGAGGCGGACGGGAATCGAACCCGCCGGACGGCTCTCGCCGCCCCACCGGTTTTGAAGACCGGGAGGGACACCAGTCCCCGGTCGCCTCCTGGGTGGAACGACCAAGTCTCGCCCACGCGCGCGCTTCCGGAAGCCAGACGGGCATCGACGTCGCCGTGAGTGGGTAGATCGACGCCGTGCGCAGGCTCGCTCTCCTCGTCGCGGTCACGTTGCTGGCGTCTCCCGCCATCGCCGGGGGCCGGCCGCAGGGCATCGGGTGCTCCTGGCCGGCGACGCTCGACTCCTTCAACCTCGCCTATCCCGACACGTCCGCCGACTACTGGATGACGCATTTCGGCGCCGTCCCGGCGAGCAAGCTCGTCATCCGGGGCGGCTATCCCCAGGCCCGCTACTTCTCGTTCCACGCCTACGACGAGGCCCAGCGTCCCGTCGCGTCGATCGCGGACGAGGACATCCGGCCCGACCGCGGCTCCAATCCCTTCGTCGACGCAGACGGTCGCGCCGGCACCTACACGGTCGACGTCGTGTTCGAAGCACCTCCCGAGGATCCCGAGCCCAACACCGTCTACGCGGGCGAGATGGAGAACGGCGGCCGCAACCCGGCGGGCTGGGTCATCTACCGGATCTACATCCCGGACGACCGGAAGGACCGGACCGGCGGGGTCCCGCTGCCGGAGGTCACGCTCGTCACCGCGGACGGGAACATCGAGCTCCCCCTCGAGCCGTGCTCGCACGAGCCTCCGCCGGTGGGCGACGAGATCGATCGCCGGATCGCCGAGGAGAGCTACCCCCTCGACGGCGAGCGGCACGTGCCGGGGACGTACGACCCGCCGGTGTGGAAGCGCTTCTACGGAACTGATCGGGAGTTCCGGGACTGGTGTGGCGACTACGGACACCAGTGCGACCAGGGTCCCAAGATGACGAGCGGGTTCCTCGCCAACCAGCAGATCGCGTATCTCTACGCGCGCATCTCGAGGGAGTTCGGGGACGTCGTGGTCGTGCGTCTGAAACCACCGACGTTCCCGGACACGCGCGCCGGCGAGGAGCCGAGCGCGGCCCGCGACGTCCGCTACTGGTCACTGTGCCAGAACAACGACGCGACGCAGCGCGTGGTCGAGTGCGCCGCAGACCACGAGACGGTCGTCGGCACCGGCGGCTACGCGACGTTCGCGATCTCGGACCCCGAAGACCGCCCGCGCAACGCGACGCGCGCGCACGGGGTCAACTGGCTCCCGTGGGGCGGCGCGTACTACACCGGTGTCCTCATCTACCGGCACATGCTCCCGGCGCGCGGCTTCGATCCCGCGATCCAGCGGATCCCCGAGGGAACGGATCCCGGAGACGCCATGCGCGGCTACCTGCCCGATGCGCGCTACTGCACGACGACGCGTTTCGAGAGGACCGGCCCCGCCGGCTGCGCCTAGACCGACTTGCCCTTTGCCAGGTCGTAACCCACCTTCTGCACGCTCGTCGTTCCGTCGGCGTTCTGCGTCGTGTGCGTCAGGATGATCTGGCTGAACCGCAGACGGATCTCCTCCGTCGGAGGTCCCGTCGAGCGCTCGCCCGACGTCTTGTACGAGCTGATGATCACGTTCTTCAGCTCGTACTTCAGGAACTCCGTGCCGTCGGCGCCGACCGCCGTCAACGTCGCAGACGGAACGATCCTGCCGAGCGCGCAGTAGAGCATCAGCTTCGGCGAGGCCTTGCTCACCTTCATCGAGAAGTTGAAGTCGTTGATCCTGACCTTGCCTGTGCCGGCCCCCGCTCCGTAGGTCGCGGTCGAGTTGGTCTCGCCCCACGACCAGCTCTCGACCTCGATCTCGCCGCGGTGCAACTCGTGCGTGGACTCGCCTTCGATCCCCGGGATCTTCAGGAAGTAGTCGGCCTGGGCCCCCTGCGCGCGCACCTCGTCACGGGGGCCGGTGACCACCGCTGCCAGCAGCAGCAGGAGGATCGCGAGGACGGCGGTGGCGACGACCGCCCGTACGTTGCGTGCCTGGGTAGCCCTAGCACTCCTTTCCTCGGCCGCAGAGGGCCTCAGGGGAACATCCTCATCGTCGGCCGGCCTCGCTGGATCGGCAAGGGGGATGGGGCAAGAACACATCGCACAACGCACCGGCGGCCTCAACTACGTGATCAACGACGGGTGCCGGCGCCGTTGACCTGACCAAGCTAGCTCGCTACGATCGCGCAGGCGACTTCTGGGCATCGTGAAGTCTGGGGCGGAGAGTGCGGGCACGAAAGGCGCGGCTGATTTGCGTTGACGCGGCGCGTCCCCCCTCACGTGGCCCCCCGTCCCTTCGCCATCTCGCGTCCGGCGAGTTTCCGGCCGGTGGGAGGAGTCCCTGCGGTCGACGGGCTCGTCGCGGGTGAGACCTCGTCCTGAGGTCTCAGGTCTCGTTCGACTCACCAACAGGAAGATCAAGGAGCTCTCTATGCAACTTCCCAAACAGCGCGTCTACAGCAAGACGATCGGCAAGGCCCTGATCGTGGGGTTGGTGACGAGCCTCGGCGTGTGGAACCTGTCCAGCGCCCCCGTCCTCGCGGGCGGCGTCGCCGACCAGGTCAGGAACGTGAGCCCGGCGGCAGCCGACGCGGTCGAGCCCGTAGAGGCTCTGCTGGATCCAGCGTCGGCTATCACGCAGGCGCTGCCGGCAGACCCGAAGCAGGCCCTGATCGATAGCACGTCGGCGCTCTCGGCCGAGCTGGGGTTCCCGCAGGACACGACACTGCGCGTCCAGGCCGCAGGACTGACCGACGAGGCAGCCGGACGGCTCGCGCTCGTCGTGCAGGAGCTGCTCGAATGCACGACCACGACGCAGGCCCATTTCGACGCGATCAAGGACCGCCTCGACGAGGTCGCAGAGGACGGCGGGGGGCTCGACCCGGCCCTGTTCTCGGACATCCGCGTGTGCGCGGACTCGCTGTGGACGGCGGCCACGGAGCTGGAGCTGAGCATGGAACGCGCCCTGCTGACGCCGACCGATCCGACGAACTGCGACCTCGTGTCGCGGCGCAGCCTCGACATCTGGCCGGTGATCAAGCTCGACGCCAGCTGCGCGACGACGACCTACCTCAACGACTACCTGCTGATCGTCGACCTCGGCGGCCACGACAAGTACGTCAACAACGTCGGCTCCAACCTCGTCGACCTCAACTTCGCACCCCCCGGATCGCTCGTTCCGGGCGCCCGCGGCTTCGGCCCCTCGGAAGGTTGCGACCGCGCGGTCCCGGGCCTCGCGGCAGCCGACTGCACGCCGGCGGCAGCCGTCCTCCTGGACCTGCAGGGTGAGGACACACTCGGCGTGAAGCAGTCGCCGACGATCGACGCGCAATGCACGACCGAACCGGTGATCCGGCGGCTGGTCACCGGCGGCGCCGGCTTCCTCGGCGTCGGGATCCTCCGTGACGCCGGCGACATGAACGACCACTACACGGGCAAGACCGGAGCGCTCGGATCCGGTCACATCTTCGGCGTCGGGATCCTCTCGGACGAGGGCGGCAACGACACCTACGAGGCCGTCCGCAACAGCGAGGGGTTCGCGCTCGTGGGAGGAGCGGGACTGCTCCACGACGAGGCCGGCAAGGACACCTACACCTTCCACGTCCCCGCCGGCGGGGTGATCGACGACCAGGACCTGTGCGACGCAGATCCACGCTTCGTGCAGGGCGCGGGGAACGTGCTCGGGCCGACGATCGGGATCCTCCTGGACGACGGCGGCGGTGACAACTACACCGGCGGGTTCTCCGCGGACTTCGACGCGCCGGCGGAGGCGGCGACGACCGGCCGCGGCGGCAGCCAGGGATTCGGCAACAACGGCGGCTTCGGGATCCTGTTCGATCGCGGCGGCGGGACCGACTCGTACAGGATCCTCGGCGGCGACCAGGGGCAGCCGACACGTCGGAACAACGCGGTGATCCTGCCCGATCCGCAGTGCGCGAAATCTACGTGCAGCGGCGGAGTCTTCATCGACAGGTAAGGGCGATTGGAGGGGCCGGGGCTTGCTCCCCGGCCCCTCTTGGAGGACGCATCAAACTCCCCCGAACTGGGAAAATAAGAGGCGTCGCCCGTGGGTGACCTGGCGAGGGCTCTTACGTACCTAGTCATTAAGAGCAGCCCACAACCACCTGGACGGGCCATTGTTCGGTCGAAACCGGACAAATAGCCTCTCCTCAGGGCATCCGGGCTGCTGGGTCTCGCGACCGACCTGGAGCGGCGACCAAGGGGAATGGCCATGAGCGTTTGGACCGAAGAGAGACAGGACCTGGAGGTTCTCGAGGACCTCGACCTGGTCGAGCGCGTGCGAGACGGCGACGAGCGCTGCCTCGAGATGCTGCTGTCCCGGTACCGCAACTTCGCCCGTTCAAAGGCCCGCTCGTACTTCCTCGCCGGCTCCGATAAGGAGGACGTCGTGCAGGAGGGCATGATCGGCCTCTTCAAGGCGATCAGGGACTTCGACCTCTCCCAGGACACGCCGTTCAGGGCCTTCGCTGAGCTGTGCATCTCCCGGCAGATCCTCACCGCCATCAAGACCGCGAACCGGCAGAAGCACCAGCCGCTCAACTCGTCGGTCTCGCTCGACGCCCCGGCCTACGGCGACGACAAGGGCGAGGCCTCCGTCGGCGACAATCTCGTCGCCACGACGCTCTCCGACCCGGCCGAGCTGGTCATCTCCTCCCAGGAGATCGAGGCGATCCGCGACTCGATGCGGGACAACCTGACGGAGCTCGAGGGCGACGTCCTCAGACTCTACATGGACGGGAAGTCCTACGAGGAGATCGCGGGGGCGCTCGGCAACCACGTCAAGTCGATCGACAACGCGCTCCAGCGCATCAAGCGCAAGCTCCAGAGGCACCTGGACCAGCGCGACGCCGTCGCGTAGATCACACCTATCCCCACCTACGGCAGTAGCCTGGCGCGAATGAGTGACGCCGCGCTCGTCCACTTCTCGCAGCCGGAGCTCGAGAGACCGGTGATGATCGCCGCGTTCCGGGGGTGGAACGACGCGGGCGACGCGGCCTCCTTCGCCGCACAGCACCTGCAGCGCGTGTGGGACGCGGGACCGATCGCGTCGATCGATCCCGAGACGTTCTTCGACTTCCAGGCGACGCGACCTCAGGTCGAGCTGATCGACGGCGTGACGCGCAAGATCACGTGGCCGGCCAACGACTTCAGCGCGGCCCGCCTGCGCGGCGCCCCGCACGACGTCGTCGTGCTCGTCGGCACGGAGCCGAACCTGCGGTGGAAGGAGTTCGCGAACCTGGTCGTCGCTCTCGCCCGCAAGCACGACGTGCGGCTCGTGATCACACTGGGCGCGCTCCTCGCGGACGTCCCTCACTCGCGGCCCGTGCCGATCACCGGCACGGCCGTCGACCAGGCGCTGATCGACCGGCTCGGCCTGCAGCGGTCGCGCTACGAAGGCCCGACCGGCATCGTCGGCGTCCTGCACGACTCCCTCGCGCAGGCCGGGATCCCGTCGGCGAGCCTGTGGGCCGCGGTCCCGCACTACCTCGCGGTGACGCCGAACCCCAAGGCCGCGCTCGCGCTCGTGCACGAGGCGGTTCGGCTCGTGGGATGGCCGGCGGAGGTCGACGACCTCGAACGCGCGTCGGCCGCGTACGACGAGCGCGTGTCGGAGATGGTCTCGTCGGACGACGACGTGAGCGCGTACGTCAAGCTGCTCGAGGAGCGGACCGACGAGCGCAACCGCGACGCGCTGGAGGAGATGGAGCTGCCGTCGGGCGACGCGCTGGCGGCCGAGCTCGAGACATTCCTGCGCGACCGCGGCAGCGACGACTAGCGACGGCCTCGCCCCGTGCGCTAGATGCCCGGCCAGTCCCTCTTCTTCTCCTCGATCACCGGCCAGTCGCTGGTCGGCTCGTCGGTCGCGCCGCCGAGCACGTCTCCCAGGTCCTTCTTCGCGGAGATGTCGCCGGCAGCCGACAGCAGGTCCTCGAGCTTCGCCCGCGGCTTGCCCTCCAGCCGGATCCGCAGCGCCGCGAGCACGTCGGCGTGCTCCGCGCTCAGGCCCGGCCCCCGGTCGATCTCGCCCAGCACCTGGGCGGCCTCCGCGATGAGCTTGCGGTCTTCCTTCGCCTGCTTGCGCAGGCGCTCGAGCTCGGCGCTCTGGTCGGTCACGACGCGAATGCTAGCCGCGCCGCCTCCTCCTTTTGACGGCGCAGCGTGCCCCTCGCCCACAGGGCCGTGGAGACCACGACCACGAGGGCGATGACCAGCTCCGGCTGGAACGTCTCGAACGACGACTCCAGCGCGTAGGCGAGCAGGGCGCACGACGGCCACGTAAGGACCCACGCGGTGACCACCTGCTGCGCGACGCCCCATCGGACCGCCGACAGCCTCTCGGTCGCGCCGACGCCCATGATTGCCGAGCCGATGGCATGCGTCGTCGAGACCGGGATGCCGACCTGGGCCGCGCCGAAGATGACGGCCGCCGCGCCCGTCTCGGCGGCGAAGCCGTGCACCGGCTCGAGCTTCGTCAGCCGCAGCCCGATCGTCTTCACGACGCGCCAGCCTCCGACCATCGTGCCGATGCCCATAACGACCGCCGCCGACACGATGATCCAGGTGTCGATGTCGAACTCCTCGGGGGCCGCCGCTCCGGTGCCGACGTCGTTCAGGACGATCGCGAGGGCAATGATCCCCATCGTCTTCTGAGCGTCGTTCGCGCCGTGGCTGAAGGCCATGAACGCGGCCGATCCGATCTGTGCCTTGCCGAAGAAGCGCCGCACGACTGCCGGCCGCGTCTTCGCGAAGATCCAGTAGATCCCCACCATCAGCAAGAGCGCGACGAAGAACCCTCCGACGGGAGACGTGACGAGGCCGATGAGCGACTTGCGCGTGCCCTCCCACTCGAGGGCCGGGGCGCCCCCGGCCGCGAAGCCGGCGCCGAGGAGGCCGGCGACGAGCGCGTGCGACTCGCTCGACGGCAGACCGAGGTACTGAGCCCCCAGCGCCCACACGGTCGCGGCGAGCACCGCGGCCGCGATCGTGTTCAACGAGACGAAGTCCGCGTCGACGATGCCGGACGCGATCGTCTTCGCGACCGCAACGCCGGAGAACGCGCCGAGGAGGTTGAGGACGCCTGCCATCGCGACTGCCTGAAAGGGACGCAGCACGCGCGTCGAGACGACCGTGGCGATCGAGTTGGGAGCGTCGGTCCACCCGTTCGAGAACTCGAACAGGTAGGCGAGCAGGAGGACGAGCCAGAGCGATACCTGGTCTTCCATCTCCTAGCCCTGCTTCATCACGATGCTCTCGATGGTGTTCGCCACGTCTTCCAGGCGGTCGATCGCCTGCTCGATCTCCTCGATGATGTCCTTGTACTTGAGGACGTCCATCGCCTTGTAGTCGCCGGAGAAGAGTTCGGCGATCGTGCGGCGGTAGGCGCGGTCTCCGTCGTTCTCGAGGCGGTTGATCTCGACCCAGTACTCGTTGAGGTCCTTCATCTTGCGCAGCCCCGGCATGGCCGAGGCGGTCGTCGCGGCCGCCGTCTGGAGGATCTCGGCGAGCGCGAGCATCTGCGGCAACGGGCTCTGGATCTTGTGCAGCTGTAGGTACTCGGCCGCGGCCTCGACGTGGTCCAGGACGTCGTCGAGGTTGGACGCGAGGCGGTGGATGTCCTCGCGGTCGAACGGGGTGACGAACGTCGTGTTCAGGCGGCGGATCATCTCGTGCGTGATCTCGTCGCCCTCGTGCTCGATGTCGACCACGCGGCCGGCCTTGATGTCGATGTCCCTGTAGTCGCGCAGAAGGTCCAGCAGGCCTTCGGCTCCTTGCTGGACCTTCCCTGCCATCTCTTCGAAGAGGTCGAAGAACGACTCTTCGCGCGGGATCAAGCGCAGGCGCATTGACTCTCCCCAGTCGGTTGGCTACCGACCGGGAGGATAGCGCCCTCTGCGCCCGGCCCTACAAGTTGTCGATGACGAACGTCGAGTAATACGCCGACAGGAAGGTGTTCTCGGTCCCCTGCTCGAGGTTCTCGCGGCCCCCGGCGACGACCTCCATGAACGGTACGGTGTCCCACGGGTGGTGGTAGCCGGGATAGTCGCTCGCGGTGCGCATGCCGGTCCAGCGCATGGTGAAGTACCCCTTCTCGGCGAAGTTCGATTCGTCGGAGTTGCGGATGTTCGGGCCGCACGAGCACACGTGCGGGTCGGTCCCGAAGGGCCATTTCTCGGTCAGCGCGGGCCCGCCGTCACCCTCGGGGAACTTCAGGAAGTCGAAGTTCACGTAGTCGATGATCGGAAGCGCCTTGAGCGCGTCCGTCGGCGACGGTCCGTGGTAGATGCAGATGCAGTAGGGGGCCGGATAGCCGATGCCGACCATGTCGAAGCCGAATGCCGCGGCGATCTGCTGGTCCTTCTTCTCGAGCATGTCGGCGTAGGCCTGGGAGGCGACGAGACCGCTCTCCTCGGCGTCGAACCACAGCAGCGCGATCGACTTCTTGGTCTTGATCTTCGAGAACGCCTTCGCGAAGTACCGCATCATGTTCGTCCCCGAGCCGTCGTCGTACGCCCCCTGGATCGTGACGCCTGCGCTCGCGACGGTGTCGTAGTGGGCGATGAACGCGATCCACTCGCCCGGGTCCTTGGTTCCCTTCTTGACGGCCTCGACCACGCGAACGGTCCGCGGAGGCGTGCCCGCCTCCAGCTCGAGGATCCGCGTCTTGAACCCGTAGCCCTTCGCCTCCTTGGCGAGGAACTCGGAGACGGCGACGTTGTTCGGCGTCGGGCCGACGACGGGCAGGTTGTAGCGCATCGGGTACTGCTCCACGAACTCCTCGAGGCCGGCGATGATCTCGGCCCCCGTGATCTTCGGCTTGGGGACCTTCTTCAGGTCGACGAACTTCGGCCTGCGTGAAGACTTCTGCGCGTACGACTGCGGCGCCGCGGCGAGCGGCAGCAGCAGGGCGCCGGCGATGCCGACGACGGCGAGCTTCCTGGC
>JALZEG010000091.1 GCA_030862185.1 Actinomycetota bacterium | reverse complement strand
TCGAGGGCCTCCGCGAGCGCGGCCCCGTCGCTCGGACGGCCCGCGGGGTCCTTCGCCAGGCACGCGAGGACGACGGAGTCGAGGTGCTCCGGCAGGCCGGCTACGCGCGCGCTCGGAGGCACCGGCGGCTGCTCGACGTGCGCTATCGCGATCGCGGTGACGTTGTCCGCTTCGAACGGCGGGCGGCCGGTCAACAGCTCGTAGAGCACCGCCCCCATCGAGTAGACGTCCGCCGCCGCGGTGACGGGACGGCCCGTCGCCTGCTCGGGCGAGATGTAGTGCGGCGAGCCGATGGCGGCACCGGTCGCGGTGAGCTTCTCCGACACGGCCGACGAGGCGATCCCGAAGTCGGCGAGCTTCGGCTCGCCGTTCTCGTCGACCAGGATGTTCGCAGGCTTGACGTCCCGGTGCACGAGCCCGGCGCGGTGCGCGGCCCCCGCTCCGCGGGCGGCCGCGGCCACGATCTCGAGGGCCCGCTCCGGCAGCACGGGCTCGCCGGTGAGGTCCGCGAGCGAGCCTCCCGAGACGCACTCCATCACGAGGTAAGGGCGGTCCTCGAAGTCGCCGAAGTCGAGCACGCAGACGACGTTCGGATGCGAGATCCGCGCCACGGCCTGGGCTTCGGAGAAGAAGCGGACGAGGAACTCGGGGTCGTGGCAGAGGTTGGCCGCCATGAACTTGATCGCCACGTCGCGCTCGAGGCGCTCGTCGCGGGCGAGCCACACCTCCGCCATACCGCCGCGGCCGAGCGGCTCGATCAGCGTGTAGCGATCCTGGACCCGATCCGCCGCCTTCACGAAAGATGATCATTCCCAGGCGGCGCCCGCGGAAACGCTACGTCACGGTGAGACGGCGATGCGTAGTCGGCGAGCTACAACCTGATGCGGCAGGCGTACCCGAAGTCGTTCAGCGGGGTCCCGGCCGGCGGTGCGACAGCCCGCCATTCAGCCCGGATGGGGGCCCGGACGGTCGGCGCCACCCGCCGAGCGCACCGGCGTCCCGCGCACGCCTTGCCGGAGGCCGACAGCGGCCCCGTCTTCGGCCGGGCGAACTCGAGGACGTCGATACCGTGCGTCGCGTCGAGCACGTACAGGACGCGCCCGCTGCGATCGGTCGGCGGGAAGTACGCGGCCCACGTCATCGCGCTCGGCAGGACGAAGTAGCCGACCTGTCGGATCGACTTCGGCTTGCTGACGTCGAGGAGCCTCACGCCCTGCTCGTACCAGCCCTGCGCCACGACGTTCTTGCGGTGGTCGAAGTAGTGCGCCGAGCACATCGCTGCCGCGTTCGCGGTGTCGGCGAGCAGTTCGGTCTCCCATGCGTCCATCAACGTCATGTCCTCGCCGTTCGGCGAGCCGTCGGCGCGCAGCGGCAGCTTCCACGTCTCGAACGAGCCGGCGCCGCGACAGCCGGGCCGCGTGTAGTCCTCTTCGGTGACGTAGACGACGCCGCGCTTGGCGCGCATCGAGTTGTGGAGGATGAAGTCGTTCGGCTGGTCGCCCGGCCCGATGCCGAGCTCGTCGAGGTACGTGCTGTTGCCGGTCGGGTCCGTCTTCACGACAGGTTGGCCGAGGTCCGTGCCGTCGTAGCCGGCGGGGAGCCTGTACGCGACCGCGCCGCCGAAGCCGACCACCCACGCGAGCCCCTGCTCGTCGACCTGGACGTCGTGCGTCGCGATGCCTCCGCCGGCCGGCGTCTCGAACGTCCCCATGTCGATGGGGGCCGCGGGATCGCGCAGGTCGATCACCTTGATGCTCCCCGCGTCGGTGACCCACGCGAAGGTGCAGTCGAGGATGCAGCTCGCGGTGTGGCCGGGGCCGCCCTCGACGGGGTTGCCGCCCATCGGGAACGGCGTGAGGATCGTGGGCGCGGCCGGGTTGGAGATGTCGATCACGTAGAGGATCCCGGTGCTCTCCGCGGCGTCGTTGCTGATCAGCAGGATGTCGCCGCCGAGGTCGACGTCCTCTTCTCGAAGTGGGGCAGCGGCAGGCGCCCGACCTCCTCCGGTGCGCGCGGGTCGGAGACGTCGTAGATCGTGAGGCCGGTCGAGGTCGTCGCGTACATGAGCCCGTCACGGAACCGCGCTCCGATCACGCCGGGGTTGGGCAGCGTCGTGAGCAGCTCCACGTTGTCGGACATAAGGGCCGATTCGGGCGCCTGTGCCCGGTCGGCTGCGGCCGTCGTAACGGGAACGACGCCGAGCATCGTTCCGCTCGCCAACGCGAGGAGTAGCGCGAAGGGGCGCCGCACGTCGCTCACGCTACGGACACGGCCTGACCACGTCTACTGGGTTCACCGAATAAAGTGGTGACACGCAACCGAACCCCCCCGGAGGGCTGTCAATGTCGATGGACCCCAGGAACCTCCCGAACATGCCCTCGCTGATGATCGCGGGCCCGGGCGAGCTCCACGAAGAAGAGCTGAAGCTCCTCGGCTCGCAGGTCATCGCGCACTACGGCGACGTCTGGACCGGGCTGCACAACGACGCCGTCGCCGCGGTCGGCGAGCTCATGGGGGCCGCGGACGCGCCGTACGTGGTCCCCGGCACCGGGACGACGTGCCTCGACGCCGCGGTCTTCAACGTCTTCGAGCCGGGGCAGCGGGTGGTCGTCGCCAACTCCGGCTTCTTCGGGAACAGGCTGATCGAGGTCGCGCGCCAGCACCGTCTCGAGGTGACGGAGGTCTCCGTCGACGTCGGGGCGCCGGCGGACCCGGCCCGCATCGCAGACGTGGTCGACGGCGCCGACGGCGTGCTCGTGTGTCACGTCGACACCGCCACCGGAGTGCGTCACCCGATCGCGGAGATCGCCGCCGTGGCGAACCGCGCCGGCGCGGTGTGCGTGGTCGACGGCATCGCGTCGGTGGGCGGCGACCTCGTCGACGTCGACGAGATGGAGCTGGGCGCGCTCGTCACCGGATCGCAGAAGGGTCTCGAGGCTCCTCCGGGCCTCGGCATCCTCGCCCTCGGCAAGAGGGGGCGCGAGAGGGTCGAGGCGCGGAGCTCGCGGCCCGAGTCGTGGTACCTCGACCTCAAGGTGTGGGACTGGTACCGCAAGGAGTGGGGTGCGTGGCACCCGCACCCCGTGACGTTCCCGAGCAACCTGCTCCTGCCGCTCTACGGCAGCGTCCGCCGGATCCTCGAGACGGGTGTGCAGGCGTGGGTCGAGAGACGCGCCGACCTCGCCAAGCGCTGCCGCGAGGGGCTGCGGGCGCTCGGGCTCGAGCCCGTCCCGCAGGCGGGGGCCGAGGCGAACCTCGTGGTCGCGGCATGGGCCGACGACCCGGCCACGATCCAGAAGCACCTGCTCGCCAACGCCGGGATCATGATCTCGGGGGGCCTCGACCCGACGGCCGGGAAGGCGATCCGGGTGGGCCTCATGGGGGCCACGGCGACGCCGGAGATGGTCGACAAGGTCGTGGCCGGTGTGGAGGCCGCCCTGGGGGGCCGATAACGAAGCATCGCCTCGGGCGATGCTCCAGGAACAACGGGAAAAAACCTCCGCCCGAACCCGAAAAGCTGTCACACCCCCTCTTTAGTGTGAGGGCATGCGGATCAGCGTCGAGGCGTGGAGCCCCGAGTACTCGGCCGGGGTGGACCTGCGCGAGCCCGAGGACGTCTCGGTCGAGGACGT
>JALZEG010000082.1 GCA_030862185.1 Actinomycetota bacterium | reverse complement strand
CGGAATAGACGGTGGTGAACAGCACCGACATCACGAGGATCCCCGGCAGGATGTAGTCGAGATAAGCACCCGTGGAGCCGGCGATCGCGCCGCCGAACAGGTAGGTGAACATCAAGACGAACATCACCGGCGTGATCGTCACGTCGAGGAGTTGCTCCGGGACGTGCTTGACCTTCAGCATCCCGCGCCAGCCGAAGGTGAGAGCCGTCGACAACGCGTTCGCCCTGGGCGGGCGTGAAGTCGACGCGATCGCCTTGCGGACCGCAGTCTCGTCGGCAGTGAAAGCGGGGGCCGTTTTCGTCGTGCGCACCACGCTCATACGGATTGCTCCTCTTCGATGGGATTGGGTTCCTCGGCCGGGATCTCCTCCGCCGGATGGCCGGTCAGAGCGAGGAAGACCTCATCGAGGCTCGGCTGGCCGAGCGAGAAGTCGGCGACCCGCACGCCGGATCGTGTCAGCTCCGCGACTGCCAGAGCGGCCCGGTCGCCGTCCGAGCACGAGGCGGACAAGGCGGCAGGGTCGGCCTCGAGGGTGATCGCGCCGAGCTCACGATCCAGGATCTGCTCGGCTCGAGGCCGCTGCGCGGGGTCCAGCAGGCGCACCCGCAGCGCTCCGGAGCCGATCGAAGCTTTCAACTGGCCGGGCGTTCCCTCGGCGATCACCCTGCCGTGGTCGATGACCGCTATCCCGTCGGCGAGCTGGTCGGCTTCCTCGAGGTATTGGGTGCAGAGAAGGATCGTGGTACCTCCGGCGACCAGCGCCCGGATGATGCTCCAGACCTGGTTGCGCGAGCGCGGGTCGAGACCGCTGGTCGGCTCGTCGAGGAACATGAGCTCCGGGGTGACTACGATGCTCGCCGCGATGTCGAGCCGTCGCCGCATCCCACCGGAATAGTTCTTGACCAACCGGTTCTCGGCGTCCGCGAGCCCGAACGCCTCCAGCAACTCGGCCGCCCGGCCCTTCGCGGCCGCGCGCTTCAATCCCAGCAGACGCCCGAGCAGGATCAGGTTCTCGCGCCCGGTGAGGTCCTCGTCCACGGAGGCGAGCTGGCCCGTGAGGCTGACCACGCCTCGAACGGCATCGCTCTCCTCCACGATGTCGTGCCCGAGAACCTGGGCGCTGCCGGCATCGGGGCGGATCAGGGTGGCCAGCATGCGGATGGTGGTCGTCTTACCGGCGCCGTTCGGTCCGAGCATGCCGTAGACGGACCCACGCTTTACGGCCAGGTCGACGCCGTCGACGGCGAGCGTTTCGCCGAAGGACTTCACGAGACCCGTGGCCTCGATCGCGAGAGAGGACTCCGTTGTCATCCAGTTTTCTCCAAGGTCGACATCACCGTGCGTTCGATACAAAGACCCCGCCAAGCCTCGAAACTCATCGCGGATCCCACATGGCCCATGCGGCAGCGGGTGGCGACCTCATCTGCAACGCGACGTCCCGCGGGCTTGTTCCCCAGGCTAGACGTGCTTTGGCGGGCTACGGATTACGAGCTCTGCCTGCCCAGCCGAGCGTGCAGCTGCTCGACGATCGTGGCCGCGTTTGGAGCCTTTGCCCTGATCTCGATCTCGCCGGATACGTCGGGGACGTCGACGCGGTCGTAGTCGATCCGGATCGACACGGTGTCATGGTCCTGAAGGGACACATCGAGGGCGCTCAGTCGAGGATCGGAAAAGGGAGTGTCGATCAGTTTGGCCCGCCCGGACCGGCAGTACACGGCGAGACGCTCCTTGCTGATCCCGACCCCGATCCGCTGCAGAGTCACCTTGCCGTGGAAACGCCTACCCGGTGCGCTGAAGCTCGTGTAGCGAACACTCCCGGGCAGCCCCTCCTCGAGGATCACAAGCCCCTCAGAATGAAGGGCCGCCCGCAACTCCGGCTCGAGTCGTCCGTTACCCAGGAGCAACCTCGCGAAGAGCTTCATTCCTCGATCTGTTCTAGCCGCGACAAGCGCGGACCGCGGCGGCGGCATCGACGATCCCGTGCCCGTAGACGGGGTCCCGGACTCCGCGGGCTCCGGTTACGGGATTGACGGCGGTCGAGACGATGCAGTCGACGATGCGGTCGCGCGAGAAACCCAAGCCGGCCAACATGGCCGCGACCCCTGCCACGTGCGGCGCGGCCATCGACGTACCCCCGAGGGGCTCGTAGCCGGGGAAGGCCCCGCACGAGCCGTAAGTCGACGTTGGCGGCAGGGTCGACCAGATGTCGTCGGTGGCGTCGCAACCGCCCTGGCCGATCCCGCCCGGGGCCCGCAGCGTCAGGCCTTCGACCTTGTTCGGAAAGTTGGAGAGGTGAGATGGCCGCGCATTGCTGTCCGTCGACGCGACACAGAGAACCTTCGGGTGCGACGCTGGGTGTTCGCAATGAGGGAAGAGATCGTTGCCGGCGGCGGCGACCAACACGACTCCCTTCTCCCACGCGTAGTCGAGCGCCTCGATGAGGTCGGGATGGAGAGGGTCGACGGGAGATGCCTCGATCGACGTCCAGCTCATGTTGATCACATCCGCGCCACTGTCCGCAGCGAGGCGAATCCGATCGGGAGGACTCGCCTGCTCGCCGAACGGCATCACCTTGGCCTCCGGAGCGACGCCCGCGATCCCGCGGCCGTTGTTCGTCGATGCGGCCGCAACGCCCGCGACGTGCGTTCCATGGCCGACCCTGTCGGCGACCGACGAGCAATCGATCCCGCGCGGCAACACGAACCTGCCCCCCAGATCGGGGTGCCGGACGTCGACGCCGGTGTCGATGATGGCGATCACGGCGCCTTTCCCCGTCGCTCCCGCAGCCCACGCTCCGGGCGCCTGGATCTGCCGGAGGTTCCACTGCCTGGAGAACAGGGGGTCGTTCGGGAACCCGGGCATGCGTATGCGCGCCTCCGGTCGGGGGCGGCCGCACGCCAGCGAGCCTTCTGCCTGAGCCGAGGGCAGCG
>JALZEG010000048.1 GCA_030862185.1 Actinomycetota bacterium | reverse complement strand
GTCTTCGAGCTCTTCCCCAGGCTCCGGGAGCGCGCCGGGCAGCTCGCCGGGACGATGTCCGGCGGCGAGCAGCAGATGCTCGTGGCCGGACGCGCCCTCATGAGCCAGCCGCGCCTGCTGCTCGTCGACGAGCTGTCGATGGGGCTCGCCCCGATCGTCGTCGAGCAGCTCTTCGAGGCGATCAAGCAGGTGAACCGCGAGGGCACGGCGGTCCTGCTCGTGGAGCAGTTCGTCCACCTCGCGCTGCAGAACACCCAGCGGGCCTACGTGCTCGCGAAGGGCGAGGTCGCGGTGGAGGGCCGCAGCTCCGAGCTGCTGGCGTCGCCGGACGTGATGGCGGCCTACCTGGGCGAGACCGCGTCCGAGGCCCCCGAGCCCCCCGCGGCGACCAACGGCTCGTCGAACGGGACGGCCGCCGCCGCAGTGACGACTACTGCTCTACTCACCCGACCGAATGAAGGAACGCTCCCCGAAACGGGAGAACCCACGTCACAGCAAGTCGACACAGAAGGAGAAACCTCATGAAGCGCCGCTGGTCGATCCCGCTCGCAGCCGTCCTGTCGATGGTGCTCGTGGCCTCTGCCGCGGCGGAGGACTGCCTCCCGGTCGAGCCGAAGAAGTGGGAGGGCACGCTCGCCTACGGCGGTGGCGGCTGGGTGGGGACGACCCTCTTCGAGCAGCAGGATTGCGCCTGGGGGCCGGCCGAGCCCTTGAGCAGCGCCGACACCCTCGTGTGGGACGTCACCGGCTACGGCGGGGTGACCGCCTCGATCACGTCCCGGGACACGAACGCCGTCGGGCATCGCGGCCTCTCCGGCTACTTCCTCAACGAGGACTGCGAGCGCGGCGGAGCCTGGGGCATCACCCAGGCAGGCACGCCGTACTCCCTCGGGATCCCCGAGGGCGCGAAGTGGATCGTGATCTTCCAGACGTACGGCGGCGTGAGCACCGCGGTGAGCATGGAGACGCCGGGGCGGGTCTGCGAGGACGTCGACCCGCCGAAGCCGCCGAAGAAAAAGAAGAAGAAGCCGAAGCGCGGCTAGAGCGCCGCAACAGGTCCCCGAACCACCTCGACGCCCGGACGGAGACCCATAAACATGTCGACGATGTCGTTTTCTCTCCGCGCGCCGCGCGCGGCAACGGCGGCCCTCGCCGTCCTCTTCCTCGCTCTTACGCTGGCGGCGCTCGCCCCCGCCGCGTCCGGACAGACGCCGTCCCCCTCCCCGTCGCCTTCCGGCTCGGCGTCTCCCGAGGGGCCGGGGCTGTCGGTGCAGCTGCTCAACCCGAGCCCTGCCTACGACGACACGCCGAAGGTCAGCGACCGGTTCGACGGGGTCGACTCCCTCTACACGATCGTCGCGCGCACGACGGGCTCGGCGGAGTCCGCGATCCTCGAGGCCGTCGTCTCGCCGCAGAACTCCGACGGGACGTACCAGAACGAGATCCTCATCGGGGACCTGGTCCGCGCCGGCCCGGAGTCAGACGTCTGGCAGCTCGACTGGGACATCCCGTCGTCGCTCCGGGAAGGCCTGGCGCGCATCACCGTCCGCGCCTTCGTCGAGACCGCCGGCGGCTTCGTCGAGACCGGTAGCGACTCCGCGGTCGTCGACGTCTTCTACAGCGACCCGACGGCCGCGCCGCTGGGCGCGTACGAGACGGTCGACCTCGTGTGGCCGGAGCAGGACGGCCCCCTCGGCTGGTACAAGCCGCGAGTCGGCGCGTGGCGCGTCGTGATCGACGGGACGACGAGCCCGGGCGCCAACTTCGTGCAGCTCTTCTTCTCGACGAGCGCGCCCGGGCAGGAGCTGTCGTTCGTCCCGTGCGGCAACACCGGCATCACCGCGCGCGGCACGCACAACACCTTCTCGGGCAGGTGCACGCTCGACGCGCTGACGCTTCCCTCGCAGGTCACGACGATCGCGGCCCTCGCGGAGTACCGCGAGGCGGTCAGCGGGACGCGCTTCCCGCAGGCCGCCGACGTCCGCTCGGTCGACTCCTACGACCTGGACCCCCACGACATGTCCGTCGCGATCACGCCGCTCTGGCGCCGCGCCATCGCACCGGCGGCGGCGTGCCAGAGCTTCACGGTCACGGTCACCGACGAGCACGGACGGCCGGTGCTCGGCGCGAACGTCGACATGCACGCCACGGGTCCCACCGACGAGCTGGTCATCATCGGGAACGGCATCTTCGTCCCTCAGGACCACGCGACCGAACAGACGCTGCCGTGCCCCAGCAGCCTGCCCCTCCCGCAGACCCCGCGGACCCAGGGCGACCACAACGTCCCCGGAGGGATCGACTCCAAGCACATGGAGACGGGACAGGGCACGGGCCTCGACCTCATGGCGCAGCCGTCGGGCGAGACCGGGTTCATGATCGCGTCCGAGAACCCCGGCTTCACCGACCTTCTCGTCTGGGTCGACGAGGAGCAGATCGGCCGCGAGACCCAGCAGCGCGGCGCGGACGACGACCGGCTCGAGCCCGGCGAGCCGGCCGGCGCGGCGCGCCTGCAGTGGCTCCGCGCGCCGATCACGCTGTCGTTGGACCCGGTCGGCGGCACGAGCCCGACGGGGACCTGCTTCCCCTACGTCGTCAAGGCGCGCGCCGGGACCGCCGCGGTTCCGGGGATCAACGTCGACGTCCACGCGACCGGGCCCGACGACGCGCTCGACTTCTGCAGCCCGCCGGACGCGATCGAACGGCGCGCTCCGTCGGCGGCCACCGGAGCGAACGCGCACGAAGCGGAGGAGCCGACGGAGTCGCACCACTTCAGCGGCGACGGCGCCGACGCGCAGCACACCGAGGGCGAGACGGACCCCGCGGGGAACTTCGTCGTCGGCCTCACGTCTCCGATCACCGGCGACACGTCGGTCGTCGCGTGGATCGACGGGGAGGCCGGGGCCGACAACGACGTGCAGGACGGCGGCGAGACGTCGACCTCCGGCACGATCAGCTGGGCGTCGGCCGCGTCGGAGGCCGAGCTCGGCTTCCTCGCCCCGTCTCCCTACGGCGGAGACACCAGCGCGGCGGGGACGGCCGGCGGCGGCTCGGGGACGCAGCTGCCGGACGCCGGAGGCGTCACGACGATCCGCGTGCGCGCCGACCTGGCCGCGGCGGTCCCCGCGATCGAGATCCTGCTGTCCCGCGACAACCGCGCGACGTACGCGACGCTCGGCGAGGCCGAGCGCGTCGGCCAGACCGACGTGTACGAGCTGGTGTGGCCGATCGACCTCCCGGACGGGAACTACGGCCTGCGCGCGCGCATCCCCGGGACGACGATCGTCGAGGACGTGAACGTGAAGGTCGGAGCGGGCGACCTCCTGCCGATGGTGCCGGCTCCCGCCTACGAGACCCTGCGGCTCGACCGCCCCGAGGTCGCGAAGGGCGTCCCGTTCTCGCGGCGCGCGACCGTCGTCGCCGGCAGCACCAGCGCGGGGGCCGAGGGCGTCGACGTCTTCTACACGAAGGTCCCCGCGAAGGACACGCCGCGCGCCGTCGACTGGATCTTCTGCGGCTACGCCGGCCTCGACGGGACCGGCACGACGCGCCAGGAGTTCAGCACGGTCTGCACGCTCACCGGCGGCGACCAGGCGGAGCAGGTGACCGGCATCGCCGCGATCACGTTCGACTGCACGGCCGCAGGGTGCGACGCGAACCCGCGGCCCGAGCCGGCCGCGGATGGCACTCCGGCGCTGCGCGAGCAGGGACAGAAGGAGACCGGCCAGGCCCTGCGCGTGTTCGGCTACGACGCCCACCCGTTGCTGGCGGTCGAGCCGCCGGAGACCGAGGCCGTCACGAGAGACTGCCGCCGCCTCCACGTGGTCCTGCGCGACCAGACGGGGCAGCCGCTCGGGCGCGCCAACGTCGACCTCCACCTCGAGGGTGCGGCCCCCTCGACCCACTTCTGCCGTCCCGCCGACGCGGCCCCCTCGCTGCGCGCTCCGGACGGGGCCGGCCACACGACCACCGCGGAGGACCCCGCGGTGCAGCTCGAGGCGCACCACGACGGCGACGCCGGCCCCCTGCACACCGAGGCCGAGACGCTGCCGGACGGCTCGCTCGTTTTCGGCGTCACCTCGGAGACGGGCGACACGCGCGTGACCGCGTGGCTCGACCGCAACGACGACGACGTCCAGGACGCGAACGACCCCTCGGACACCGCGCTCGTGCACTGGGTCGCCCCGCGCGGCTGCTCGATCGTCGGCAGCGAGGGTCCCGACGTCCTCTCCGGGACGCCCGGCAACGACGTCTTCTGCGGGCTCGAGGGCAACGACGTATTCCGGGGCCTCGGCGGCGACGACACCGTCTTCGCCGGCGAGGGAGCGGACCGCATCTTCGGCGGGGACGGCCGCGACACGATCCGCGGGGGCCGGGGCCGGGACCTGCTCGACGGGGGCCGGGGCCGCGACGTCTGCCGGGGAGGGCCGGGGGTCGACCGGATCCGCCGTTGCGAGACCGGGAGCCGCGAGCGAACCGGCGCCGCCCCCCGCCGGAGCGGCGTCTAGGGGCCCTCGACCCGCCTCCCGAGGCGCGGCGGCGGCCACGAATCGAGCGGATCCGCTGCGCGGATCCTTGACCCGGACCTCCTCCCCCGCTAACTTTTTTCCCGCCGCCGGCGGCCCGTGCCGACTTGACCTGGACCACCCGAGCCCCGGCGGCACGTGCACTCGAATCAGGGGAGGGAGCAAAGGAGGTCGTATGGCTCACGCCGGGTCCCGCCGGGCCCGCGCTCCCCGCGAGGTGCCCGTCCACCGCACCGCCACGAGGGGCGGCACGCCGCTCGTCGTCGGCGTCGTCCGCGCCGGCGACCTCCGCCGGACCTTCACGATCCCCCGCCGCGACGCCCGCACGAAGACCGGCTACCAGCGCGAGCTCTCGCCGTCGCGCGTCAACCGGCTCGTCAAGGACCTGCGCGAGAACCGCGTCGACCTGCCCACGTCGATCCTCGTCAACCTGCGCGACTACGACCCCGACCGGCACCTCGTCGAACGCAAGGGCCGCCTCGTCTTCCGCCACGGCGACGAGAGCCTCTACGTCGTGGACGGCCAGCATCGCGTCGAGGCGCTGGCGCGGCTCGTCGACGAGGACGAGGGCCGCTGGGGCGACTTCGAGATCCCGTTCGTGTGCATGCTCGGCGCGAGCGAGCGCGAGGAGATCCGCCAGTTCTACGTCGTGAACTCCACGGCGAAGAGCGTGCGCACCGACCTCGCCCTCGACCTCCTCAAGCAGCGCGCCGAGTCCGAGCCGGGCGTCATGGACGCGCTGATCGAGTCCGGCGAGACGTGGAAGGTGCGCGGCCAGCAGATCGTCGAGGACCTGGCGAAGACGCGGCTGTGGCGCGGGCGGATCCGCTTCCCCGGCGAGCAGAAGGGCGAGACCACGATCGGGTCCGCCGGCCTCGTCGGCTCGCTGCGGCCGTTGCTCATCACCCCGTACTTCGGTGCCCTCACGACCGGGAACCAGGTGCGGATCCTCGACGCGTACTGGGAGGGCATCCAGAAGATCGTCCCCGAGTCGTTCGTCCGGCCGACGGAGTTCACGCTGCAGAAGACGACCGGCGTGAACGTGCTGCACGGCCTGTTGGTGTCGGTCCTCGAGTACGTACGCTCGGTCGGGCGGTCGGTGGTCGAGCCCGAGGTTTACGCGGACGTGCTCGGGGGCGTGCTGCCGGAGCTCGAGGGCGACACGACGTCTGGCGAGGTCGTGCGCGGCTCCGACTTCTGGCTCGGCGCGGGCGAGGGGGCCGCAGGCTCCTACTCCAGCAACGCGGGCCGCCGCGTGCTCACCGCGAAGCTGCGCGGGATGCTCCCGCCGATCGAGGTCGAGTAGGGCTTCGCATGGCCCGCAGCCCCTTCGTCGACGAGACCGCGACGAGGCGGTGGCTCGCGCACCTGGCGCGGCCCGAACGCCTCGCCGACGCGCAGATGCGCGCCTTGCTGCGCGCGCACGGCCGGGACGCGAGCGGCTCCCCGGCCGAGGTCGGAGGCGCCGCCGTCCGGCTCATCGAGGACGCGGTCGAGGCGCTGCGCCCCCCACCCGGCACCTCGCCCGCTCAGGCGCTCCCCCATCGCGTGCTGGCGACGTGCTTCCTCGGGGGGGCCAAGAACCGCCAGGCCGCGGGCGCGCTCGGCGTCTCGGAACGGCAGCTCAGCCGCGAGCGCTCGCGCGCGATCTCCCTGCTGGCCGCGCAGCTCGTACCGCCGTCCGGCGCGGGGTCGTCGGCCGCTCCGCCCGCCCTGCCCGACCCGCTGCTGCCGCGGGCCGGGCTGTCGGACGAGCTCGCT
>JALZEG010000259.1 GCA_030862185.1 Actinomycetota bacterium | reverse complement strand
ACTTCGGCTCGGTCATCTGGTCGTAGATGTGCCGCAACACCGGCGCCATCTTCTGCGAGACGCGACCGGCGACGATCATGAGATCGGACTGACGCGGGGAGCCGCGGAACGCCTCCATGCCGAAGCGCGCGAGGTCGTGGCGCGGCATCGTGCTCGCCATCATCTCGATCGCGCAGCACGCGAGCCCGAACGTCGCCGGCCACAGCGACGACTTGCGCGCCCAGTTCACGAGCTTGTCGAGCCGGGTCGTGACGAAGTTCGTACCGAGGGTGTCGCTCACTCCGCCCATTCGAGGCCCCCCCGCTTCCACACGTATGCGTACGCGGCGAACAGGATCACCATGAACGCGAGCATCTCGAGCAGGCCGAAGAGCTGCAGCTCGTCGTACGCGACGGCCCAGGGATAGAGGAACACGGTCTCGATGTCGAAGATGATGAACAACATCGCGACGAGGTAGAACTTGACCGGGAACCGCTCCCTGTCGTTCCCCTCCTCGGGGATGATCCCGCTCTCGTACGGCAGCAGCTTCGCGCGCGTCCACTTGCGCGGCGACAGCTTCGACGCCGCGAAGATCGACGCGATCGCGAACAGCATCGACAGGACGACGAGGAACAGGATCGGCAGGTAAGCGGGAAGCGTCACGGTTTCCACTCCGCAAGCTTGAGCATCGCCTTGAGGCCCTTTTGCTGCGCATTATGGGCGCGGGAGTCTTCGAGGTTCGCCATGAGCGTGAGCGCGAAGCTCATGACGGTCTTCGAGTGCATCCCGAGCGACACGAGCTTCTCCATCAACACGGGATGGCCGATCAGCTTCACGAAGCGGCGGCCGAGGCGGAAGTACGGGCCGTACGTCTCGCGCAGCTCCTGCGTGTAGCCCGACAGCACCGGATTGCCGCCGTCGCGCAGCGCCTCGTCGATGTGCCGGCCGGCGATGCGGCCCGTCTCGTAGGCGTACGCGATGCCCTCGCCGTTGCACGGATTGATCATCCCGGCCGCGTCGCCGGTGAGGACGAAGCCCGGCCCGTGGGGCGGCCAGATGCTCCCGCCCATGAACAACCGGCCGGCGCGCGGCTTGCTCACGACCGTGTCGTAGTCGACCTCCCAGTCGGCCGGGAGGTTCGAGACGAAGTTGCGCTGGAGGTCGTGGAGGTTGATGTCACGCCACCCGCCGAACGTCGAGAGCAGGCCGACGCCCGCGTTGACGGTCCCGTCGCCGACCGGGAAGACCCAGCCGTAGCCGGGGAGGTTGTCGTCCCGTCCTGCGGTCCGGCCGAGCCCGCCCCGCGGCCCGGAGCGGACGTCGAGGTAGGCCTCGAACCACCCGGAGCTCTGCATCGGCGAGCGGAAGTATTGCCGGATCGCGAGGCCCATCGGGTAGTCGAGGTTGCGCTCGCGACCGAGGGACCGCCCGAACTTCGTGGCCGCGCCCTCCGCGCACACGACGAACTTCGCGCGCACTTCTTCCCACTGCTCGTCTCTTTTCGCTCGGAACCCGACGAGGACACCGCGGTCGAAGACCGGCTCGTGGACCTGCGTCTTGTAGAGGACCTTGGCCCCCACCGCCTCCGCGTTGTCGAGCACGATCTGGTCGAGCTCCCTGCGCGGCTTGACGAGGCCGAAGCTCTTGAAATCGTCGAGCTCGGGGAACGGGAGCTCGAGCGTGCGGCCGGCGGCGTGGACGCGCAGCCCCTGCACGCGCTCCCACGTCTGCAATTCGTCGCCGAGGCCCATCTCCTCCAGGACCTTCACGGCCCGCGGGGTCAGGCCGTCGCCGCACGTCTTCTCGCGGGGGAAGCTCTTCTTCTCGCAGACGAGGACGGAGTGGCCCCGGGAGGAGAGGTAGTGGGCGGCTGCGGCTCCCGAAGGGCCACCTCCCACGACTGCGACGTCGACCTCGGTCGACACGGCTCCTCCTCCCTGTGTGCCCTCCGCGGCGGGCGGGAATGGACGCTTGTGAAAATTTTCACGAGCGTCCCTCGGAGTCTATCCCCGCAGGGCGCGACGGATAACCGGCCGGTGGCCGGACCGGCCTATTCGGAGCCTTTTTCGGAGGTGACGGTCCCGTTCATGTCGGGGTGCACGTCGCACTGGAAGTAGTACTCGCCCGGCGGGGGGGCCTTGAACTCGTAGGTGATCGTGTCGGGGCCCGTGATGACCTCGCCGTCGAAGATCACGTTCTCCTCACTCGCCGGGTCCGACTCGTAGATGGCGACGTTGTGGTCGATGCCGGAGTCCCGGTTGTCGAAGTCGAGCGACGTCTGCTCGCCGGCGGCCAGCACGATCTCCTCGAGGTCGAAGGCGGTGCCCTCCGCGACGATGATCTCGGTCGGACCGGCGGGCTGCTCCACCGGCGGCGGACCCTCGCCTCCGGCCGCGGCCTCTTCGTCGTCCGCCGCGGCCAGGAGCCCGATCGCGATCAGCGGGATGAGCAGGTACGCGAGGAGCAGCAACGGGGCCTTCGGCTGCCCGGCCCCCTGCGCGCTCGCGGCGGGCACGCCGGTGGAGACGAGCTCGTCGATCAGCCTGCGGCGGTCGGCGAGCGCCTTCTGCGCGTCGAACTGCGCGTCGGTGCCGACGGCGTCCTCGGGGCGGAGGCGGTTCCCGCTATCGGTGCCGTGGGTCACCCCGGCCGGACGCACCTGCGTCGCGGTTGCCGCCGCGGCCGCGGGGGCGGCTACAGGTTCCGGTGCAGTCGTCGGGGTTCCGGCCGCCGGCGCGGGGGCCGGGGTGTCGGTCCGCCAGACCTTCGGCATCGACAGCGAGATGG
>JALZEG010000009.1 GCA_030862185.1 Actinomycetota bacterium | reverse complement strand
CGCGCGCTCGGGAGACAGCCGTGCTGCGGACGCCACCGCCATGCCCGTGCCGCGCGTCGACGCGCGCAGGGACGCGGCGGGAGTAGGACGCGGCGCGAGGCCCTGAGTCTCGCTCATCGCGACCATCGCGGTCGTTCCGCGGAGGTAGACGCGTGCGGTTGCCGGCGCGCCGAACGCGTCTTGCGCGTCCACGGACGAGAACGCGCCGTCCGCGGACGCCGCGACGCACTCGAGCGAACCTTCGCCGCCGTCGGCGAGAGGCTGCGTCCACACGTCGGCGTCCGGGGCCGCGTCGCGCGCGCCGCGAGCCATCGACTCTGCAGCCGACGCGGAATCGAGCGTGCCCTTGAACTTGTCGGGCGCCAGGAGGATCCTCAAGTCCACCTAGGATACGAACCATGCGCGACGACACGACGATCGTCCTGGTGTCGAATCGCGGACCCGTCTCCTTCGTCGAGACGCGCGACGGCTTCGAGACGAAGAGAGGAGCGGGAGGCCTGGCCGGTGCGCTCGACCCCGTCGCGCGGCGTTTCGGAGGCCGGGCGGTGTGGGTCGCGGCGACGACCTCGGACGCCGATCGCAAGGCACTCGCCGCGGGGGCCGCGGAGCGCGTCGCCGAGCAGCTCGGCTATCCGCTATATCTGCTCGACGTCGACCCGCAGACGTACGCGCGCTACTACGACGTCGTATCGAACCGCATGCTGTGGTTCGCGAACCACTGCCTGTGGGACGAGCTCAACGTGAAGACGTTCGGCGAGGAGGAGCTCGCGGCGTGGGAGGACGCGTACCAGCCGGTCAACCGGCGCTTCGCGAAGGCGGTCGCCGACGTCGCGGGTCCGTCGGGGCTCGTGCTGTTCCAGGACTATCACCTGTCCACCGCACCGGCCGAGCTCCGGCGCATGCGGCCCGACCAGACGATCTTCCACTTCACCCATTCGTCCTTCTGCGGGCCCGAGGACGGGCTCGAGCGCCTGCCGAGCCCGATCCCGCGCACCGTCGTGGAGGGGCTGATGGGCTCCGACCTCGTCGGCTTCCACGTCGCGCAGTGGGTGCACAACTTCCTCGACTGCTGCGAGCGCATCGGCGCGGACGTGGACCGCGAGCGCGGGCTCGTCGTGCACGAGGACGTCCACACGTGGGTGCGCGAGTACCCGATCCCGATCGACCCCCGCGACCTGCGCGAGCGCGCGGCCGGCGAGGCGGCGAGCGCGTGGGCGAAACGTTTCAGAGAGGGCGCGCCCGGCCCCCTCGTCGTGCGCGCGGACCGCTCGGAGCCGTCCAAGAACGTCATCAGGGGCTTCGAGGCGTTCGGCATGGTCCTGGACCGGCGGCCGGACCTCGCCGCGACCGCGCGCTTCGTCGCGTGCCTGTACCCGTCGCGCCAGAGCATGCCGGAGTACCGGCGCTATTCCGAGCAGATCGACGAGACGGTCGCGCAGGTGAACGCGCGCCACCCCGGCGCGATCGACCTGTACATGAAGGACGACTTCGACCGGACGCTCGGGGCTTACCGCGTCTACGACGTCCTGCTCGTCAACCCGATCATGGACGGGATGAACCTCGTGGCCAAGGAGGGGCCGTGCCTCAACGAGAACGACGGGGTCCTCGTCCTCTCGCGGGGGGCCGGGTCGTTCGAGGAGCTCGGCGAGCATGCCGTCGCGATCGAGGACCAGCTCGACGTCGCCTCGACCGCGGCCGCGCTGGAGCGCGCCCTCGACATGCCGGGGGACGAGCGGACGGCGCGTGCGGAGAGGTTGCGGGCCGCGGCCACCGCTCGCAAGCCCGAGGACTGGATCGCGGCGCAGCTCGAGGACCTCGCCGCCGTGCAGGCCGGGCGGGGGCCGCTCAGTCCCGCCGCTCCGCGGCCCTAGGTCGCGAGCCGCCGCAGGAACGCCAGGGCTCCTGCGGGGCCGTCCACCACCACGTCTGCCCGATCGATCAACTCCCGCGGCGCCTCGTCCGAGTCGACGGCGATCCGCAGCGTCGCGACCCCCTCTTCTCGCAGGGCGTCCAGCGCGTCGAAGGCGGGGAGATCGACCGTGTCGTCTCCCGCGAAGGCCACCGCCTCCAGGCCCGCCGCACGCTCGGCTACGACCGCCGCCTTCGTGAAGTCGATCGGCGGCCTCAGCTCGTACGACGCTCGGCCCGGCACCACCGTCAGGGAGTGCTCCTCCGCGAGGTCCCTCGCGACGGCTTCCAGCGCGGCCCTCGCCTTGTCGACGTCCGGCGCCGCCCTGTAGTGGAGCGTGACCATCACGCCCTTGTCCTCCACCACGCCCCCGACCTCGTCCGCGCGCGCCGTCGCCTGCTCGTAGACCCGCTTCATCGACGCTTCGTACGGTTGGGCGCGCGGAGAGAGCGCGACCGTCCCCTCCGTCGCTCGTTGCGCACCGTGGACTCCCCAGATCTCCACCTCCGGGCCCAGCCACTCGACCAGCTGGTCCGCAGAGCGCCCCGAGACGATCGCCACGACGGCGAACCTCCGGGCGAGGCCGGTCAGGAGCTCGGCGACTCCCTCCACCGGGCGCGCGTCGGCCGGGAGCCGGACTATCTCCGACAGCGTGCCGTCGAAGTCGAGGAATATCCCCGCGCGGTCCGGCCGCGTCAGGAAGGGGCGCAAGAGGTCGTCGGACACCGCCGTGCAGCGTACCGGCCACTACACTGCGGCCCATGCCCCGCCGGCTGCTCCTCGCGTCGTCGCTCCTGCTCGCGCTGGCGGCGTGCCGGCCCGACACAGTCGACCTCGCCTACCGCTTCCCCGAGGGCGCGCGCGAGTACCGGCTCGAAGCGTCGATAGCCAGCCGCTGGGACATCGGCGAGACGGGTGGCGGCTCGTGCCGCGTGGTGCTCGACGTCTCCGAGAGCGTGCGCGAAGAGGACGGCGACACCGCGGTGGTCGAGGTGGAGATGTCTCCGGTCGACGTCGAGGAAGAGGGGCTCGGCTGCCCGCGCGGCGGGGGCTTCGCGCTGCGGATCGACCGCAACGGGAACGTCCAGCAGGTCCTCGAGGTCGACGGGGTGGACGCGGCGCAGCTCGCCCAGGAGGACGTCGCGTTCATCGGAACCTACCGTCCCACGCTCCCCGGGGACCCGGTCGCGCTGGGGGACGTGTGGCGTTCGAAGCCGCGGCCGAAGGTCGGGTCGCTCGCCCAGCTCGCCACGCAGGGCGAGCTCGAGTCGCTCTACATGGACGACGACGGTCCGGTCGCGGAGCTCTCCTACTCGGGCTCGGGGCCTCTCGAGTGGCAGACGGAGCTGCCGCAGGGGACCGCCGGGCTCGGCGGGACCGCGCGGACCACGGGCGACGCGACGTTCGACGTCGACGGGGGGCTGTTGCTGTCGGCGCGGTCCCAGCTCAGCGGCGAGTTCGACGTGCGCGTGCTGCCCTCGTCGGGCGGGCGGACGCCGCTGACGGGAACCTTGACGCTGGACCTGGAGCTGACCGTGGAGGCGCGGGACTAGGCCTCGTCCGCGCCGACGACGACGTGGACGCTGACGGTCGTCGAGAGGTTCTCCGGCTTCGCCTCCGCGATCCACCCGAACTCGTCGGCGAGGCGCTGCGCGGCCTCCTTCGCCTCCTCGGTCGACCAGAAGACCGTGGTCGCGTCGTAGCGGGAGGACGCCGACTCCACCGCGACGACCGTGTAGCCGAGCTTCGAGAGCTTGTCGGCCATGCGGTCGTCGGCCTCGGCGGCGTCGGTCGCGTTGAGGACCTGGACCGTGATGCCCTCGGTGATCAGCGGCTCCTTCGGCTCCGGCGTCGGCTTGGGAGTCGCCTTCTCGGTCGGCTCCGGCGAGGACGTGTCCTCCGGCTCGGGAGTCGCAGGCTCCTTCGACGGCTCCGGCTCCTTCGTCGGCTCCGACGTCGCGGCCGCCACGGGGGCCGGGTCCTCGGTCGCTCCGCCGACGGCCTCGACCGCGATCCAGACGGCGGTCCCCACCACGACCGCGATGAGCACCCACGGCAGGAACCACGCGACTACGGACTTGTAGAAGTGGATCTGGTCGGGTGAGGAGTGGCGACCCTCGGGCACGGCGGGGTCCTACTTCCTGCCCGGCGAGTACTCCGCTCCGAGGAGGCGGGCGACGCGCTGTCTCTGGCGGTACGTGCGAAGCCTCTTCAGCCGCTTCACGAGGATCGGGTCGTGCGCCAGCGCGGCCGGGTTCTCGAGGAGCTCGTTCAGCAGCTGGTAGTAGCGGGTGGCGGACATGTCGAAGCGCTCGCGGATCGCCTGCTCCTTCACCCCCGCGTGCTTCCACCAGGAGCGCTCGAAATCGAGGATCGCGACGTCTCGCTCCGACAGGTCCTGCGGGTGCTCGTCCATGGGCACAGCCTATGGCGGCCGCTTTCGCGAGGCGCGGATTTTGCGAGGTTCGGCGAGCTTGACCGGGGACTTCACGGGCGCACGACTGTTTCTCGACTTCCCACCCGGTCGGTGGAAGGGGATCGCGAAGGCCGGGGCGAAAGGAACCCCGCTCGGTCCCCGGCTCGAGGAGGTATTCATGATTCGAAGGTCCAGAACCAGGAGGCTCATCGCCCTAGCAGCCGCGGTGACCGCGGCCGCGTCCGTCGTTCCGGTGACGGTCGCGACCCCGGCCGCGGCGGCGTCGCCGTGCCGGGCGGTCCCCCTCGGGGGGCCGATCCAGAACTCCCAGCCGGTGCTGATCGCCGGTGCGTACACGGCGAAGGGGGCGATCGACGTGGTGCTCACCTGTGGCGCGGTCAGCGACGGCGTCACCGTCGCGCTCGTCACCGACAAGATGACCGGCCCGGTCGCCGAGGTCCATCGGGTCGCCCACGTCTCGCCGGGATCGATCACCTCGTGCTACGAGCTCCTCGTCTACTACTCAACCAGCCCGCCGACCAACTACGACACCTGTCCATAGCTCACGCACGAGGAGGAACATGATCGGCCGTGGTCGCGTCCGCCGGCGGGATCGGCGGGGGTTTTCTCGTCTCTAGGGGAAGAGCCCGCGCGTGAGGTGCGCCTCGGCCACCCGCCCCACGCCGATCCAGTGCGCGGCCTGGCGCATCGTCAGGTCCTTCGCCTGCGCGAGCCCGTGCACCTCGTCGAAGGACTTCTCCATGATCTGGCGGAGGCGGTCGTTGACGTCCTCCTCGCTCCAGAAATACGCCTGGATGTCCTGCACCCATTCGAAGTACGAGACGGTCACGCCGCCGGAGTTAGCGAGGATGTCCGGGATCACGAAAATGCCGCGGTCGTTGAGGACCTTGTCGCCCTCGAAGGTCACGGGCCCGTTGGCGGCCTCGCACACGATCTTCGCCCGCACCCGGTCCGCGTTCTTCACGGTGATCACACCCTCGATCGCGGCCGGGACCAGGACGTCGCAGTCGATCTCCAGCAGCTCCTCGTTCGTGATCGCGTCGGCACCGGGAAACCCCGCGACCCGGCCTGCCTCCTGCTTGTGGCGGTTGATCGCCTCGGGGTCGAGGCCGCGCTCGCGGTACAGACCGCCGTCGACGTCGGACACCGCGAGGACGCGGCAACCGGCGTCGTGCAGCAGCTGCGCGGCGAACCCGCCGACCTTGCCGTAGCCCTGGATCGCGACCGTGACCTCCTCCGGCGCGATGCCGAGCGCGCGCAGCGTCGAGAAGATCATGAACATGACGCCGCGCGACGTGGCTCCGCCGCGGCCCTTCGAGCCTCCGATCGCGACGGGCTTTCCGGTCACGACCCCCGGGACCGAGTAGCCCTTGTTCTGCGAGTAGGTGTCCATGATCCACGACATGATCTCTTCGTTCGTGTTCATGTCGGGGGCCGGGATGTCGCGCTCGGGACCGATCAACGGGAGGATCTCCGACGCGTAGCGGCGCGTCATCCGCTCGAGCTCGCCGCGGCTCAACGTCCGCGGGTCGACCGCGACGCCGCCCTTGGCGCCGCCGAACGGGATTCCGGCGATGGCGCACTTCCAAGTCATCCACATCGCGAGTGCCTTGACCTCGCCGAGACCGACGTCGGGGTGGTAGCGGATGCCGCCCTTGGCGGGGCCGCGGGTGACGTTGTGGTGCACGCGGTACCCCTGGTAGACGCGCGTCGACCCGTCGTCCATCCGGAACGGGACCGACACGATCAGCGCGCGCTTCGGCGACCGCAGCGTCGTGTGGACGCCGGGAGCGAGGCCCATCAGCTCGGCGGCCTCGTCCAGCTGCGCGAGCGCGGTCTCCCACGCGGTATCCCCGGGCGCCTCCAGGGGGCTGGTCGTCTGCTCTATCGCCACGAGCTGGAGACAGGATTCGAACCTGCGACCTGCCGCTTACAAGGCGGCTGCTCTACCAGCTGAGCTACTCCAGCAACCTGGACCGAGGGTAACTGCTGCGCCGCTCAGACCTGGGCTTCCGCCAGGTGGTGCTCGAGCTTGCGCTTGATCCTCTGGAGCGCGTTGTCGATCGACTTGACGTGACGCCCGAGCATGTCCGCGATCTCCTGATACGACTTCCCGTCCATATAGAGCTGGAGCACCTCGGTCTCGAGATCGGACAGGAGCCGGCCCACCGACTGCTTGATCGACGCGATCTCCTCCGCCGAGATCACGAGCTCGGCGGGGTCGGCCATCGTCGATCCGATGAGGGCGTCCGACAGAGGGCGATCCTCGTCGCCCTCTCCGGCCCCCGCCGCGGGCTTGTTGAGCGAGACGTACGAGTTCAGCGGGATGTGCTTCTGACGCGTCGCCGTCTTGATCGCGGTGATGATCTGCCTGGTGATACAGAGCTCGGCGAACGCCCTGAACGCCGTGTTCTTGTCGACCTGGAAGTCGCGAATCGCCTTGAAGAGCCCGATCATGCCCTCCTGGACGATGTCCTCCCGGTCGGCCCCCGCGAGGAAGTAGGTCCGGGCCTTGGCGCGGGCGTAGTGGCGGTAGCGGTGCAGGAGGGTCTCGATGGCCTTGTCGTCCCCGGAGCGGGCGCGGCCGACCAGCTCCTCGTCCCCGGATCCCGACAAAGCGTCATGTGCCATCCGCAGTTCCCCCGTTTGCGGTGACCGAGCGTACTCGAATGGCCGCTTTGCGCCACACCTCGAACATCGCGATCGCCCCCGCGACGGCCACGTTCAACGACGCGATCCTGCCGGCCGAAGGGATTCTCACGAGGCCGTCGCAGCGCCCGGCCACCCCTTTGGAGATACCCCGGTCCTCGGCGCCCAGAACGAGCCCGACCGGCGGCTCGACCAGCTCGCTCGACCAGAGGTCCTCCTCGGCGGCCGCGTCGAGGCCGGCGATCCACAAACCGGCCTTCTTCGCCTGCTCCAGAGCCGAGCCGAGGCTGTTGACCCGCGCCACCGGTACGACCTCCGCGGCCCCCGCCGACACCCGCCGCACCGCGCCGGTGACGCCCGCCGACCGGTGGGAGGGGATCACCACCCCGTGAAACCCGGCCCCGTCCGCCGAGCGCAGCAGCGAGCCGAGGTTGTGCGGATCCGTCACGCCGTCGAGGAACAGCACCCGCGCGTCGGGGGCCGCCAAGATGTCCTCGAGCGGCGTGTACCGGAACCTTGCGGTGAAGGCGACCACGCCCTGGTGGTTGACGCGTCCGGCCGCCTTGTCGATCTCGGCCTTGGGGACGAGCCGCAGGGGCACGGCCGCGGCCTCCGCCCGGCGGCGGATCTCTCCCACGATCCCCGAGGGCTGAAGCTCGCGCGCCACGAGGATCCGCTCGACGCCGCGCCCGCTCTTCAGCACCTCGAGCACCGGACGGCGGCCCCACAGGAGGCCGGCGTCGTCCCGCTCGCTCAGGCGGTGCCGCCCAGTCGCCACCGGGGGCCGGCCGACGTGTCCTCGATCGTCACGCCGAGTGAGGCGAGCCGGTCGCGAATCGAATCGGCGCGCGCGTAGGCCTTCTCGGCCCGCGCCTCCTCGCGCATCTCGAGCAGGAAGTCGAGGAGCCCCTCGACGACCCCGGACGCGTCCTCCGCCACGGGGAAGCGGAAGCCGAGGACTCCGGTCAGCTCGCCGAACGTGCCCGCGAGCCGGACGAGGTCGTCTCGCTGCTCGTCGCCGCCCGCGAGCGCCTTGTTCCCCTCCTTCACGAGGTCGTGCACCACTGCGAAGGCCGCGGCCGAGTTGAGGTCGTCGTCCATGGCCTCGACGAAGCGCGCCTCGTACGGGTCGTCCGCGCCGGCTTCCGCCGGGACGTCGCCGCCGAGCGCGTGCCGCACCGACTCCGCGAACGTCTTCCAGCGGCCGTACGAGGAGCGCGCGTCGTCGAGCGACTCCTCGGTGAACGACGCCTGGCTGCGGTAGGACCCGGCCAGGATCCAGTACCTGACGACCTCGCCGTCGTAGCGCGACAGGAGGTCGTGCGCCAGGACGAAGTTGCCGAGCGACTTCGACATCTTCTCGGCGTCTATCTGTACGAGGCCCGCGTGCATCCAGTGACGCGCGAACGGCGCCGTCCCCGCGAGGCCCTCGGCCTGCGCCAGCTCGTTCTCGTGGTGCGGGAAGATCAGGTCGCTCGCGCCGCCGTGGACGTCGAAGCCCATCCCGAGGTACTTCGTCGACATGACCGAGCACTCGATGTGCCAGCCCGGCCGCCCGGACCCCCACGGTGACGGCCACGACGGCTCGTCCTCCTTCGCCGACTTCCACAGAGCGAAGTCGAGCGGGTGGCGCTTGTGCTCGCTGGGCTCGACCCTCTCCCCGGCGCGCATGTCGTCGAGGCTGCGGCCGGACAGCGACCCGTAGTCCGCGAACTTCTCGACGGCGAACCACACGTTCCCGTTTGCCTCGTACGCGAGGCCGTTGTCGATCAGCCCTTCGATCGCCTCGACCATGTGGGGGATGTGGTCGGTCGCGCGGCAGATGACGTCGGCCGGCGTCGCGCCGAGCGCGGCCATGTCCTCCTCGAACGCCTTCGTGTACTTGCTCGTGATGCCGTCGGGCGGGAGACCCTCGAGGTTCGCGCGCTCGATGATCTTGTCGTCGACGTCCGTGTAGTTCATGACGTAGGTGACGTCGTAGCCGCGGTAGGCGAGGTAGCGCCGGATCTGGTCGAACCACACCATCGTGCGCGCGTTGCCGACGTGGATGTAGTTGTAGACCGTGGGGCCGCAGCAGTACATCGCGACGCGGCCGTCGGCGCGCGTGTCGAGCGGGACGACCTTGCGGAGCTTCGAGTCGTAGATCCGTACGCCCATCGCCGTACCTTAAGACCCCCCGGTCGTCATGCCCGCTCGACGGTCGCGACCGCCAGCGCGGCGATGCCGTCGCCGCGTCCGGTGAACCCGAGGCCGTCCGTCGTCGTCGCCTTCACCGACACGTCGTCGAGCTCGACCGAGAGGGCCGCGGCGACGTTCTTACGCATCGGATCGCGGTGGGGAGCGAGCCGCGGCCGCTCCGCGACGACCGACGCGTCGACGTGCACGACGCGGAATCCGGCCTCCCGGACGAGACGGACCGTCTCCTCGAGGATCCCGAGGCTCGACGCGTTCTTCCAGCGATCGTCCGGAGGGAAGCGCGAGCCGAGGTCTCCGAGCCCCGCGGCCCCCAGCAGCGCGTCGGCGATCGCGTGGCTCAGGACGTCGGCGTCGGAATGGCCGGCGAGGCCCGCGTGGCCGGGGATCGTGACCCCGCCGAGGACGAGGGGCCGCGCGTCTTCGCCGCCGAAGGCGTGCGCGTCGAAGCCGATGCCGGTCCTAGTCATCGCTGCGTCCCCGGCTCGCCGCCACCATGGCCTCCGCCACCCGCCAGTCCTCCGGGTACGTCACCTTGATGTTGTCGCGCGAGCCCTCGACGATCCGCACCACGCCGCCGTACCGCTCGACGAGCTGCGCGTCGTCCGTCCCGACGAACCCGTCGACACGCGCCTTGTCGTGCACGGACTTGAGCGAGTCGGTGACGAACGCCTGCGGCGTCTGGACGACCCAGAGGCTCGACCGCTCGACGGTGCGGATCACGCGTCCGTCGCGGACCTCCTTCAGCGTGTCGGCGACCGCGACCGCGGCGGCCGCGCCGTGCGCCCCCTCGAGCGCGTCGACAACGTCGCGGACCAGGGCGACCGTCGCGAACGGGCGCGCCGCGTCGTGGACGACGACGCGCGGGGTGTCGACGAGCTCCAGCCCGTTGCGGACGGACTTCTGCCTCTCGTCGCCGCCCAGGACCATCCGGACGTCGTAGCCGCTGAGCTGGTCGGTCCAGGATCCCTCCGGCACGACCACCACGACGGGGTCGCAGCCCGCGTCGGCGAGCAGACGCACGGACCATCCGATCAGGGGAAGCCCGCCAAGGTGGCGGAACTGCTTGGGAGGCTCGGTGGGGCCGAGGAAACCGGCGCGCCGCCCCCTGCCGCCCGCGGCGATGATGCCGGCTACGTCACTCGCTATCCGAGGACCTCGTCGAGCATCTTCTCGGCCTCTTCCTCGTCGCAGTTCTTCGAGAACGTGAGCTCGGACACGAGGATCTGTCGGGCCTTCGTGAGCATCCGCTTCTCGCCGGCGGCCAGGCCCTTCTCCTTGTCACGCTGGTGGAGGCTGCGCACGACGTCGGCGACCTGGTAGATGTCGCCGGAGCGCAGCTTCTCGACGTTCGCCTTGAACCGCCGCGACCAGTTCGTGGTGTTCGTCGTGGGTTCGTTCTTCTTGAGGACTTTGAGGACCTTCGGCACTTCCTTCGCCGGGGTGACCACCCGAAGCCCGACCTCCTCGGTGGAGTCGACCGGCACCATCAAGGTGAGCTCGCCGTACGCGAGCTTCAGGATGAAGTACTCGCGGGTCTCGCCCATCAGCTCTTTGTCCTCGAGCCTCTCGATGGTGGCGGCACCGTGGTGGGGATAGACGACCTTGTCACCGACTTTGAAACTCACTAGGACTTTCCCTCCCTGCAGTTCGACTGTCGAGCCTCCATCGGCCGGAGGCGATGCAGGAGGCGTGTCGCCGTGTCGATGCGGCTCTCGGAAGCCGTCCTGTCGCCTCACCAAGGGTAGCACGGAGCCTGCTCGGAGGCTTTGCCGCGGCTCATCACCGCGGGGCCGCGCCGGCG
>JALZEG010000346.1 GCA_030862185.1 Actinomycetota bacterium | reverse complement strand
GCAGCGGCCTAGGGGACGATCTTGGTTATCGGGATCTCCACTATGTCTTCCGCCCCTAGCGACTTCAGCTCCGGGATCAGCACGTTGATCGTCGCCTTCGGCACCACCGTCTCGACCGCGTAGAAGCCCGACTCCGCCAGCTCGGACACGGTCGGCGCCCTCATCGCCGGCAGCGCGTCCACCACCGCGCCCAGCCGCTCGCGCGCCACGTTCAGCTTCACCAGCACCCGGCCCCGAGCGTCCACGGCTCCCCGCAGCAGGATCGTCAGCTCGTCGATGGCCCTGCGCTTGGCCGGGTCGTCGTACGTGGCGCGGTTCGCTATCAGCTGCGTGCGCGACTCCATCAGCACGTCGACTATCTCCATGCCGTTGCGGCGCAGCGTCGATCCCGTCTCCGTCAGGTCCACGATCGCGTCGACTATCTCCGGGACCTTCGCCTCGGTCGCGCCGTACGACAGAAAGATCCGCACGGGGATGCCGAGGCGGTCGAAGTACGCCCGCGTGACGTTGGGGAGCTCGGTCGAGATCTTCGACCCCGGCGGCAGGTCCTCCGGCCGGTGGATGCCCGCTTCGCGCGGCGCCGCGAGCACGACCTTGACGGGGCGGTCCGACTGCTTGGAGTACTCGAGCGCGGTCACCTTGACCACGTCGGCCCCCGTCTCCGCGATCCAGTCCTCGCCGGTCACGCCCACGTCGAACAGACCCTCCTCGACGTACGTCGGGATCTCCTGGGGCCGCAGGATCGCCACCGACGCGATGCGCGGGTCCTCGATCGACCCGCGGTAGTCGCGCTCGCTGCCGCGCCTGACCTTGAGGTCGGCGTCCTCGAAGAGCTCGAAGGTCGCGCGTTCGAGCGACCCTTTCGGCAGAACGAGCTTCAGCAACTCAGAGTCCCTGCGGGGGCTTCGGCAGCGACTGCAGCAGGCTCGCCATCTCGATCGCCGCGAGCGCGGCCTCGAAGCCCTTGTTGCCCATCTTGCCGCCGGCGCGGTCCGCGGCCTGCTCGGCGTTCTCGGTCGTGAGCACACCGAAGGTCACCGGTACGCCGGTCTCCTGTGCGGTCGCGGAGATGCCCTGCGCCGCGCCGCCCGCGACGAAGTCGAAGTGCGCGGTCTCGCCCTTGATCACGACGCCCAGGCACACGACCGCGTCGACGTCACCGGACGTGGCGAAGCGGCGCGCGGCGACCGGCAACTCGAACGCCCCCGGAACCCACGCGAGCGACACGTCGTCGTCGGCGACGCCGTGTCGGCGCAGGCAGTCGACCGCGCCGTCCACGAGGCCCGTCACGATCGTCTCGTTGAAGCGGCTCGCGACGACGGCGACGCGCAGGTGCCTCCCGTCGAACGTGCCCTCGTAGGTGCGCACTGTCATACCTCGCTTTCGGTCGGCTCGATGGTCTCCGCGAGGGCGTCGAGCAGGTGGCCGAGCTTCTCGCGCTTCGTCTGGAGGTACCTGAGGTTCTCGGGGTTCGGGCTGCTCTCGAGCGGCACCCGGTCGACGATCTCGAGGCCGTAGCCCTCGAGTCCCGCCCGCTTCGTCGGGTTGTTCGTCAGCAGCCGCATCGTCGAGATCCCGATGTCGACGAGGATCTGCGCACCGACACCGTAGTCGCGCGAGTCCGGCGAGAACCCGAGCTCGACGTTCGCCTCGACGGTGTCGAGGCCGCCGTCCTGCAGCGCGTAGGCCTCAAGCTTGTGCCGCAGCCCGATGCCGCGGCCCTCGTGCCCGCGGATGTAGACGACGACGCCCTCCCCCTCCTCGTCGATCTTGCGCATCGCGTCGCTGAGCTGGCTGCCGCAGTCGCAGCGGATGCTGCCGAGGACGTCGCCGGTGAAGCACTCGGAGTGGACGCGCACGAGCACGTTCTCCGTGCCGCCGGGCTCGCCCTTGACGAGCGCGACGTGTGTCCGGCCGTCGTGGGACTCGTAGCCGATCGCGCTCCACGTCCCGAACGCGGTGGGGATGCGTGCCTCGACCACCCGGTGGACGAGCTTCTCGTTGCGGCGCCGGTACTTGATGATGTCGGCGATCGAGACGACCTTGAGGCCGTGCCGCTGCGCGAACGCGTCGAGGTCCGGCAGTCGCGCCATCGTCCCGTCCTCGTTCACGACCTCGCAGAGGACGCCGGCCGGATACAGCCCCGCCAGACGCGCCAGGTCCACCGACGCCTCGGTGTGGCCGGCGCGGCGCAGGACGCCGCCCGGCGTGTAGCGCAGCGGGAAGATGTGGCCGGGCCGCGCGAGGTCCGACGCCTTCTTCGACGGGTCGATCAGGGTCGCGATCGTCGTCGCGCGGTCGGCCGCGGAGATGCCGGTGGTCGTGCCCTCGCGCGCGTCGACGGAGATCGTGAACGCCGTGCCCATCGCCTCGGAGTTCTCCGGCGACATCAGCGGGAGGTTCAGCTCCTCGAGACGGTCCCCCTCCATCGGGACGCAGATGATCCCGGAGCAATGGCGGACCAAGAACGAGACGTGCTCGGGCGTGACCTTCTCCGCCGCGAAGATCAGGTCGCCCTCGTTCTCCCGGTCCTCGTCGTCGACGACGATCACCATCTTCCCGGCCCTGATGTCACCGATCGCTTCCTCTATGCGTGCCAACGGCATGACTACCGCCTCTCGAGCAATCTCTCGACGTACTTCGCCAGCACGTCGACCTCCACGTTCACCTTCGACCCGACCTCGAGCTCGCCGAGCGTCGTCTCCTGCAGCGTGTGCGGGATGATCGCCACCTGGAAAGACGTGCGGCCGACCTCGACGACCGTCAGGGACACGCCGTCGAGCGCGACCGAACCCTTCGAGACGAGGTAACGCAGCACCTCGTCGGGCGCTTCCAGCCACAACCGGCGCGATCCCTCGTCGTCCTCGGCCCTGACGACGCGGGCGATCCCGTCGACGTGGCCCTGGACGAGGTGCCCTCCGAGCCGGTCGCTGAGGCGCGCGGGGAGCTCGAGGTTCACGACTGCGCCCTTGCGGAGGTCCCCGAATGTCGAGCGCGCCAGGGTCTCCCCCATCACCTGCGCGCCGAAGCGGCGGCGCGAGGTGTCGACGGCGGTGAGGCAGACGCCGTTGACCGCGACCGAGTCGCCCTTGTGGAGGTCGCGCGCTACCTCGGGGGCCGCGATCGCCAGCTCGAGCAGGCCGCCGCGGTTGCGCGCCGAAGCGACCCGTCCACTGTGGGTGACGATGCCGGTGAACATCAGCGGCCCCTCACGAGGGTCACGAGCAGGTCCGCCCCCGCACGGGCGGTCCCCTCTACTTCGAACCGCAGAGCGTCGGCCATCGTCGCCACGCCGAGGTCTTCGAGCGACGCTCCACCGCCGGTGAGGACCGGCCCGTAGTGGAGCTCGAGCCGCCCGGCGAGCTCCTCCCGCACCAGGCTCGAAGCGAGCCGCGGCCCCCCTTCGCAGAAGACCTCAACGATCCCGCGCTCCCCCAGGGCGTCGAGGAGCGCGGTGAGGTCGACGCCGCGGTCCGACTCCGGTAGCACGAGCACCTCCGCGCCGGCTTCCTTCCACGCGATCTGAACCTCGTGGGGGGCCGCCGCCGTGGTGGCGACGAGACACCCTTCGCCGAGCGCCGCGGCGTCAGCCGGCACGCGTCCGCGTGCGTCGACGACGACCCGGAGCGGCTGCCGCGGCGCGGGAACGTCGCGCACCGTCAGCCTCGGGTCGTCCGCCACGACCGTCCCCGCCCCGACCATGACCGCGTCGCACTCGAGCCTGCGCGCGTGGACCGCGCGGCGCGCCTCGGGACCGGTGATCCACTGCGACGAGCCGTCCGCCGCGGTCGTCCGGCCGTCGAGCGTCAGCGCGAGCTTGAGCGACACGAACGCGCGACCGGTACGGCGGTGGTGCAGGTAGGCGCGGTTGAGCCGCTCCGCGGGCTCGCGCAGAACCCCGACCTCGACTGCGACCCCCGCGCCCCGGAGCACGTCCAAACCGGTCCCGGCCACGCGCGGGTCGGGATCCTCCGTGGCCGCGACGACACGCGCGATTCCGGCCTCGACCACGGCGGGCGCGCACGGCGGCGTCCGCGCGTGGTGGTTGCAGGGCTCGAGCGTGACGTAGAGGGTCGCGCCGCGGGCGTCGGCGCCCTCCAGCGCGGCGACCTCGGCATGCGGCGTTCCCGGTCCCTCGTGCGCTCCTTCGCCCAGCACGGCTCCGCCGCGCACGACCACGGCTCCGACGCGGGGGTTCGGCGACGCGAAGGCGGGGCGGCGCGCGAGCTCGAGGGCCCGCTGCATGTACCGCTCGTCGTCCTGCACGCGTCTCCCTTCGTCCTTCGGGGGAGACGGCGTAGCGACGACGGTCTCCCACGGACGTGGGAGCGCGCGCGGCGACTCCGTCGCCTCTTCTCCCATCCGGACTGTCACCGTCGGTCCCGGAGTTCCACCGGGTCAGCCCGGAGCGCCGGTCATGCGGCTGCGCCGGGGTCGCGGACTCTCACCGCCGGTCGGGAATCTCACCCTGCCCCGAAGAGGTTCGACTGACGAATCCAGTATAGGGGCGTGCGATGAGTCCCGGCCGGCGAGGGAGTCTCAGAGGGCGATGGCTACTTTCGTGCTGATCCACGGCGCCGGCTCGGACGGCTGGTACTGGCATCTCGTCGCGCCGCTGCTTCGGGAGCACGGCCACGACGTGGTCGCGCCCGACCTTCCCGTCGGCGACGACCGGGCGGGCCTCGCCGAGTACGCGGAGGTCGTCTCGAACGCCGCGGCGGATCGGAGCGACGTCGTGATCGTGGCCCAGTCTCTCGGCGGCTTCACGGCCCCCCTCGTCGCCGAACGGCTGGGGGCGACGCTGATCGTGATGGTCAACGCGATGACGCCCTACCCTAAGGAATCGCCGGGCGAGTGGTGGGCGAACGCCGGCTGGGACGGCGCGATCCCGGAGACGGACGAGGCCGTCCGGGAGATCTTCCTGCACGACCTGCCCGACGACGTCGCCGCCGAGTCGGCGCACCACGCGGTGCCGCAATCCGGCACGCCGTTCGCCAGGCCGTGGCCGTTCGACGAGTGGCCGGAGGTGCCGACTCGTTTCCTCGCCGGGCGGGACGACCGCTTGTTCACGCTCGACTTCCAGCAGCGCGTGGCGCGGGAGCGCCTGGGGGTCGAGGTGGACGCAATGGAAGGTGGACATCTCGTCGCGCTCGCGCGCCCGGCGGAGTTGGCGGACCGGTTGGTGTCCTACGCCGCGGTCCCCGAGGCCGCGTCCCGCCCGCGTTTTCGTCGGTGACATCCGCACCGCCAGATGTTGCAAAGGACATTTGGTGCATTTTGGGCAACTTGCATAACAGCGGGTTAGGCGCGTCCGCACCCGGGGCATAGCTATGCGACCACCGTCCCGCTCGGGACCGGCGGCCCGGAAACGGAGGTTTGAAACATGCGTTTGTCGTCGCGCGCGCCGCGTGCTGCGGAGAGCTCACGCGCCGGTCTATGGCACCGGTCCTCTCTGCGAGTGAAGGGCCTGATCGTGATCGCCATCCCACTGCTCCCCTTTGCGGTGTTGATGTCCACGCTTCCGTTCCAGGCGTGGCAGGAGCGTCAGAACGACGAGCGCGTCTCGGACGCGAGGGAAAGGCGAGACGCGAGCGAACGCATACTCGCAACGGCCGTCGATGCCGAGACCGGCATCCGCGGCTACGTCGCCACGGGAAACTCGGAGTTCCTCGAGCCGTTCGACGCGGCGATGGCGAACCTCATCGGCCTCGCGAGAACGCTGCGCACCGCAGACATCCCCGAGGCGACGCAGGGGCTGCTGGAAGAGCAGTACGAGGTGCTCTTGACCCTGCGCCGGCGCGGGCCCTCGCTGCCGGCCGCTCGCCGGGAGGAGCTGCTCCTTCAGGGCAAGGAGAACATGGACCGGATTCGTGAGTCGTTCGCGGCTCACATCGGGCGGCAGCAGGAGGCTCTGACCGCGGCCCTCGCGAGACGCGAGAGCATCCACCGGCGAATCGAGGTCATCCTGTGGGTCGGCGCCGTCGCTGGCCTCCTCGGCGGCGCGGTCGGCGTCGTGCTGTTCGTCCGGGAGATCGCGGCGCGCATCAGGCTGCTGCAGGAGAACTCGCGGCTGCTCGGCCGCGACGAGCCCCTGCCGGCGATCCGAGGCGCGGACGAGATCGCGACGCTCGGGAACGTGCTGGAGACGACGCGGCAGGAGCTCGCGCACCGTGAGGCGAAGCGGCGCGAGGCCGAGGCCGAGATGATGCGCTCGCGCGACAACGCGGAGCGCGCGAACCTGGCGAAGAGCGAGTTCATGTCGCGGATGAGCCACGAGCTCCGGACACCCCTGAACGCGATCCTGGGCTTCGCCCAGCTCCTGGACATGGACGAGCTGGACCAAGACCAGAAGGACAACGTCAGACAGATCATCCGGGGCGGCAACCACCTCCTCGATCTCATCAACGAGGTCCTGGACATCTCGCGCGTCGAGACGGGGCGACTGTCGATCTCGGTTGAGCCCGTCGCGATCGCGCCCGTCGTGGACGAGACGGTCGCGCTGGTGCAACCGCTGGCGGTCAGCGAGGACATCTCGCTCCACGCGACGGTCCCGCCGGCAAGTGCCGGCACTCACGTGCGAGCCGACCGTCAGCGTCTCAAGCAGATCCTGCTGAACCTCCTGTCGAACGCGATCAAGTACAACCGCCCCCGGGGGTCGGTGGAGCTCGTCGTCACGGAGTCGGGGGACGGGGTGCGCGTCGAGGTGTGCGACACCGGTCCCGGGTTGGACGGCGAGCAGCTGAAGCACCTCTTCACGCCGTTCGACCGTCTCGGAGCCGAGGGGCGGAGCGTCGAGGGAACGGGCCTCGGGCTCGCGCTCAGCAAGGGCCTCGCGGAGGCGATGGGGGCCGCGATCGAGGTGTCGAGCGAGGTCGGAAGCGGAACGACGTTCTCCCTGGAGCTCGAGCGCACGAGCGACCCCGCGGAAGCGGTCGTCCGTCCAACGGTCGAGGACGTCGCGGCGGTCACGACGGGCGAGCAGCTCCAGACCGTCCTCTACGTCGAGGACAACCTGTCGAATCTCGCGCTGGTCCAGAGCATTCTCGAGCACCGGCCCGGCATTCGGGTGATCACCGCGGTCGAGGGCCGCGCCGGCATCGAGCTCGCGCGCCGGCACCGGCCCGACATGATCCTGCTCGACTTGAACCTCCCCGACGTGAACGGCGACGAGGTCCTGCGGTTGCTGCGCTCGTCCCCCCCGACGTCGTCGATCCCGGTCGTGATGGTGAGCGCCGACGCCACACCGCGTCAGATCGAGGCCTTCAAGAGCGCCGGAGCCCTCGACTACGTCACGAAACCGCTCGACGTCAAGCACTTCCTGCGCGTCGTCGACCGCGCGCTGGCGGAGGCGGTCGCGTGATCACCACCCCGCCCGACGTCTCTCGCTCGCGGATCCTGATCGTCGACGACCAGGCCCCCAACGTCGCGCTCCTCGAGAAGATGGTCCGCCGCGGGGGCTTCGCCGACGTCACGAGCGTCACGGATTCCCGCACTGTCGTGGATCGTGTCCGGTCCTACCGTCCCGACATCCTCCTGCTCGACCTCCAGATGCCCCACCTCGATGGGTTCGAGGTGATGCGCCTGCTCGCCGGCGTGCCGGAGGCGGCATACATGCCGATCCTCGTCATGACGGCGGACACCGCGCCGGAGTCGAAGCGCCTCGCGCTCTCGTCCGGGGCGACCGACTTCCTCGTCAAGCCGTTCGACCCCGTCGAGGTCGGGCTGCGGATCAAGAACCTCCTCCACATGCGGTGGCTCCAGGGACAGCTGCGAGACCAGAACCGGCTCCTCGAGTCCCAGGTGCGCGAGCGCACCGCGGACCTGTGGGAGTCGATCCGGCGCCTCGAGCGAGCCGAGAACAACCTGCAGAGATCGCAAGCCGAGACGGTGTGGCGGCTGTCGATCGCCGCGGAGTTCCGCGACGACGAGACGGCGCGGCACATCGAACGCATGAGCCGCTACTGCGCCTTGCTCCACGAGCTCTCGGGCGCGGACGGTATGTCTTCCAAGTGGGTCGAGACGGCGAGCCAGATGCACGACATCGGCAAGATCGGGACGCCCGACAGCATCCTGCTGAAGCCGGGCCGGCTCACTCCGGAGGAGCGGACGATCATGGAGCGCCATGCCGAGGACGGCTGGAGCATCCTCGCAGGATCGGAGGCGGAGCTCCTCCAGATGGCCGCGACGATCGCTCTCACGCACCACGAACGGGTCGACGGCACCGGATATCCGCGCCGGCTCCGCGGAGACGAGATCCCGTTCCTGGGCCGGATCGCCGCGATCGCGGACGTGTTCGACGCCCTGTCGACCGATCGCGTCTACCGGCGGGCCCTGCCGCTTCCCGAGGTGTGGCAGATCATGCGCGCGGGAAGCGGCTCACAGTTCGACGCCGACCTCCTCGACCTGTTCTTCGACTCGATGGATGCGTTCCTCGGGGTGCTCGAGGACCACGCGGACCCCGTCCCGGACTAGGCGGCGGGGCCTGGCGCCGGCGCGCGTCAGGCCCTCGAGCCGGTGTCCGTGCGGGTCCCGGCGGACGCGGCCTCGCCGTCCTCCTCGCGGCGCCGGTCGATCGCGTAGCTCGAGCGCGGCTCCCGCTTCGCGAACTGCTTCATCTCCGCGGCGATCTCCGACGCCTCCCAGTGGCTGTCGATCGGCCGGCGCGTGTTCGTGGCGATGCCGATCGACACCGTCGTCGGCGGGTAGCGGTGCATCTGGTCCTGCCGGTCCTTCACCTCGATGTAGCCGCGCGCGACGTCGTCGGGATCGTAGAGCTCGGAGATCTTCTCGTCCCAGCACTCGATGATCTCCTTCGCCGCGAGCTCGGCTATGTCCGGAGTTGTGATCGCGACGAAGTCGTCGCCACCGACGTGGCCGAGGAAGCACTGCGGGCCGCCGTGCTTGACGAGCGCGCCGGCCGCGCACTTGGTGAGCAGCTTGATCGCCTCGTCACCGCGCAGGAAGCCGTAGTAGTCGTTGAACGCCTTGAAGTTGTCGAGGTCGATGTACATGAGCGCGAACGGTGCTCCCAGCGACACGCGCTTCGCGACCTCTTCCTGGACCTGGACGTTCCCCGGCAGCTGCGTCAGCGGGTTGACCGCGCGCATCTCACGCGACCGCCGCAGCGCGGACTTCACGCGGGCGACGAGCTCCACCGGGTCGAACGGCTTGATCATGTAGTCGTCCGCGCCGGCGGTGAGACCGACGACCTTGTCGGCCGAGAGCGACTTCGCGGTCAGCATGATCACCGACATGTGCTTGGTGCGCGCATCGCTGCGCAGGCGCTGGCACACCTCGAAGCCGTCGATCTTCGGCATCATCACGTCGAGGAGGACGAGGTCGGGCATGAGGTCGTAGGCGCCGTGGAGGGCCTGCTCGCCGTCGGACGCGGTCGCGACCTCGTAGCCCTCCAGGCGGAGGTTCACCTCGACGAACCGGACGATGTCCTCGTCGTCGTCGGCCACGAGCACGAGCTCGCGCCTGGCGATCATCGGCCCCCCTCTCCTGCCAGCATGTCCAGTCTCTCTCTAATACGTGTCGCGGCCGCAACGGGATCGCGCCCGTCGTAGACCGCGCTCCCGGTGACGAGGACGTCTGCCCCCGCGCCGACGGCCTCGGCAAGGGTCGCGAGGTTGACGCCCCCGTCCACCTCTATATCGGCACGTGAGCCCACCCGATCCACCAGATTCCGGGCGTCGGCGATCTTCGGGACGACCTCCGACAGGAACCTCTGGCCCCCGAAACCCGGACGTACCGTCATCATAAGGACAACCTCGACACGGTCCAAGAGCCGCTCGGCCCATTCCAGGCCGACGTCCGGATGGACCGCGACCCCGGCCGCGGCCCCCGCGTCGGCGATCGCCGCGACCACCGCGGCAGGGTCTTCGACGACCTCGGGATGGAAGGAGATCCGGTCGGCACCGGCCTCCGCGAAGGCCCGCGCGAACTTCGCGGGGTCGTCGATCATCAGGTGGACGTGCAGGGGCGTGTCCACGGCTCGGTCGATGGCGGCGACCGTCGAGGCGCCGAACGTCAGGTTGTCCACGTAGTGGCCGTCCATCACGTCGAGGTGGAACCAGTCGACGAGCGGAGCGACGAGCGCGACCTCCTCCGCGATGCGTCCGAAGTCGGCGGTCAGGATCGACGGCGCGATCTGCACCCGCTTCATCCGAGCCTCGCTCCGGGGCCCAGCCGCAGCCCCCGCGCGAGCTCCGCGCCCGGCATCCGGCGCTTGCCCGCGAGCTGAACGTCGACGAGCTCGAGCGCACCCGTCCCCGTTCCGGCGACGAGACCTCCGGCCCCGGCCATGGCGCCGGGCTCGAGCGCCGCATCGGCCGGTCGCACCTCCCACACCTTCAGCCTCTTTCCGTCCAGCTCGGTCCACGCACCGGGGGCCGGGTCGAGGCCGCGCACCAGGTTGCGGATCTGCTCCGCCGGCTTCGTCCAGTCGACCCGCGCCTCTTCCGTCGTGATCTTCGGCGCGTACGTCGCGCGCTCGTGGTCCTGCTCGCGCGGCTGCAGCTCGCCCGCGGCGTACCGCTCGATCGTGTCCACGAGTAGAGGAGCGCCGAGCGCAGCCATCCGTTCCCCCAGCGTTCCCGCGGTGTCGCCGGACTCCACCGGCACCTCCAGCGTCGCGAGCACCGGACCCTCGTCCATCCCCTCCGTCAGGACCATGATCGACACGCCGCTGACGGTCACGCCGTCCATCACCGCCCGCTGCACGGGGGCCGCGCCGCGGTACGCCGGGAGCAGCGAGAAGTGGAGGTTGACGAAGCCCAGGGGGGGGACCGCGAGCAGCGAGCCCGGGAGGATGCTTCCGTAGGCGACGACGACCGCGACGTCGGGGGCGATGGCCCGCAGACGCTCCTCGAGCTCGGGCTCGCGCGCCCGCCGCGGCTGGAGCACCTCGAGCCCGGCCCGCAGCGCCTCCTCCTTGACCGGCGAGGGACGCAGCGCCATCCCGCGGCCGGCGGGCTTGTCCGGGTTCGTGACGACGGCGGCGACGTCGACCGGCGACTCGACGAGCGCGCTCAGGCTGGGGACGGCCCACGCCGGCGTCCCGAAGAAGACGGTCCTCAGAGAGCTTCCTCGCGGGGCACGGCGGCCGGCGCCGCCGTCGGGAGGCCGAGGAGCTTCTCACGCAGGGTCCGCATCGCCATCTTGCGCGAGTCGTCGGGCAGGCGGTCGAGGAACAGCACCCCGTCGAGGTGGTCGATCTCGTGCTGGAACACGCGCGCCAGGAAGACGTCGTCGCCGGCGTCGATCGACACCGGCCGCCCGTGCTCGTCGAGGCCTTCGACCGCGACCGAAGCGTGGCGCTCGACGTCGTAGGCGAGCCCGGGGATCGACAGGCATCCCTCCTCGTCCGTGACCCTCTCCTCCGACCTGCTGACGATCACGGGGTTGAAGAGCACGCCGTGGCGGCCCTCGACCTCCCACACGAAGACCCGCTCGAGCACGCCGACCTGCGGCCCCGCGAGACCGACGCCGGGCGCGTCGCGCATCGTCTCGAGCATGTCGGCGACCAGCCTCCGGTGGACGTCGGTGACCCGGTCGACCTCGCGGGCGCGCTGACGCAGGACGGGATCTCCGAACGTTCGGATGGGAAGGATCGCCACTGCGGTGCTCTCCGGTCTCAGCGAGGGTCGACGTCGACTTTCAGCCGGCTCCCAGCCGGCGCCCGAGCGAGGATACCCCGCAGCCCCGGCGTGACCGCGAGCGCGTCGGCGCACTTCACGAGGGTCTGGAGCTCGGGCTCGGAGGCTCCGGGAGGGCGCACGGAGATGGGGCCGAGCACCCGCGCGCCGGCGTCGCGGCAGACCGCGGCGGCGTCGTTCGTCAGCTCCGCGGCCCGGGGGCCGCGAGCCGTCAGCTTGACGAGCTCGGCGAACGGCGGGTAGCCGAGCTCGCGCCGCGCCTCCAGCTCCCGCTCGAGGAAGAAGTCGTAGTCGCCGCGCACGACGGCCTGGATCGCGTGGTGGCCGGGCTCGTCGGTCTGGAGGACGAGCCGGCCTCCGTCGCCGGCGGGACCCGCCCACTCCGCCATCGCAGCGAGGGCCTGGTAACCCTCCTCGGCGGCGCGCCAGTCGGGACGCCGCAGGAGCGCGTCGGCGTCGAGCACCCCGAC
>JALZEG010000291.1 GCA_030862185.1 Actinomycetota bacterium | reverse complement strand
ACAGCGCCTTCAGCGCCGGGGGCACCATCAACGTCGTGGCGACGCTCATGATCACGACGACCGTGTAGAGGTCGGGCTCGATGATCCCCTGGGAGAGCCCGATCGTCGCGACCAGGATCCCGACCTCTCCGCGGGGGACCATGCCGGTACCCACGATGAGGGCCGACTTGCGGCCCATGCCCCAGGCCGCGGCCCCGCACCCGCCGAGCTTCCCCACGACCGCGATCGCGGTGACGGCCAGGGCCAGCCAGGCGATCTCCGGGTCGGCGAGCGCGCCCACGTCGACGAGGGACCCCGTGACGACGAAGAAGAACGGGACCAGGAACGTGTAGACGGGGGCGAGCCGCTCCTCGAGCTCGTACCGGTCTCTCGTCTCGGCGAGGGCGAGCCCCGCCAGGAAGGCGCCGATGATCGCCGCGAGCTGCAGCGCGCCGGCGATTGCCGCGAGGACGAGGCAGAGCCCGAAGGCGAACACGAACACGCCCTGGCGCCCGAGGCGGTCGAGCCACGGCGTGAGCAACTGGATCGCACGGGGGCCCAACCCGCCCACGAGCGCGACGAAGCCGAGGGCGAGACCGGCCAGGGCGACGATCGACCCCGCCGAGAGGCTCCCCCCGGCCACCCCAGACACGACCGCGAGGACCAGGAGGCCCAGGATGTCGTCGACGACGGCGGCCCCGAGGATCACGCGGCTCTCCGGCTCCTCGACGCGTCCCAGGTCTGCGAGGACGCGGGCCGTGACTCCCACGGACGTCGCCACCATCGCGGTGCCCATGAACGCGGCCTCCGCCCCGTCGCCCTCGACCGCCGCGATCAGCCCGAACCCGAGGGCGAACGGGAGAACGATCCCGGCGAATCCGACCGCGGCCGAGCGGCCCCCGACCGCCTTGAGGTGCGACGGCGGCGTGTCGAGCCCCACGGCGAAGAGGAGGACGATCGCGCCCAGCTCCTGGAAGACCTCGTGGACCACGGAGTGCCCGATCAGCCCGAGGGCGTGGGAGCCGAACAGGACCCCCACCGCCAGCTCGCCGATCACCGCCGGCTGCTTCAGCCTCTCGAAGGCGGTGCCCGCGACCTTCGCGGCCACGAACATGAGGGCGAGCTCGCCCAGGATGCGCTCGGTGGACATTCGGGGAGCCTAGCCTCGGCGCAGCAGGATCTCGCCGGACGATTTAGTCTCCGCCGGGTTCGGCAGCCGGCGGGTGGGTACCGGCATTGTTACGACCGCTGTAGTAGGGTGGCCGACGCTGTCGGCTCGAGCGAGTGCTACAGGGCAACGCAAACCGGGGGAATCAAGAGGAGTCGCTGATGGCCCAGAGCGCGACCGACTTTCCGGGCTTTTCCGGCGGGCCGATCGTCGAGTCCGAGCAGCCGGAGGGGCCTACCGGCGTAAGGGCGCGCTCGCCCCGGCAGATCTTCTGGGAACGCTTCAAGGACGACAAGCTCGCGATCGTCGGCGCCGTCATGGTGGTCTTCATGGTGGTCGTCGCGCTCCTGGCCCCCTTCTTCGAGAACCTCGCCGGACATCCGTTCACCGAGCAGTACCGCCGCGAGATGCTGGACGAGTTCGGGTCGCCGGGGGCGCCGAACGCCGACTTCTGGTTCGGCGGCGACGAGCTCGGCCGCGACGTCTTCGTCCGTGTCTTCTACGGCGCGCGCGTGTCGTTGACCATCGCGATCGTGGCGACCGGGATCCAGGTCGTCGTCGGCGTCCTCCTCGGGATACTCGCCGGCTTCCTCAAGGGATGGGTGGACACGCTGATCTCGCGGGTCATCGACCTGACGCTGTCGATCCCCGCGCTGCTGCTCGGGATCTCGCTCGGCGTGATCTTCCCGCAGGCCGGGCTTCCCCTCGTGGTGGGCATCATCGCCTTCTTCGGCTGGCCCTACATCGCGCGGATCGTGCGGGGGCAGACGCTGTCCCTGCGTGAGGCGCAGTTCGTGGAGGCCGCGTACTCGTTGGGCGCGACGCCGCGCTGGATCATGCTCAGGGAGATCCTGCCCAACCTGATCGCGCCGATCATCATCTACGCGACGTTGGTGGTCCCTATCAACATCGTCTTCGAAGCGAGCCTCTCGTTCCTCGGCGTCGGGGTCCAGCCGCCCCAGGCGTCATGGGGCAAGATGCTGTCGAGCGCGGTCGACTTCGTCGCCTACGGCGAAGCGTGGTGGTACATGTTCTGGCCCGGTATGGCTTTGTTCATCACCGTCCTGGGGTTCAACCTGCTCGGCGACGGGTTGCGCGACGCGCTCGACCCGAAGACGGCGCGTTGAGGAAGGGGGTCGTTCCGAGAGATTCGTTTTCCTGCAAGTCGGTTTGTCGGTGGCACAGAGGAGGAGTGATTTGGTGAAGGACAAGAGGTTTTTGAAGTTGGGCGCCTTGCTGGTCTGCTTGATGCTCATCGCGGCCGCGTGCGGCGGCGGTGACGACGACGACGACACGGGCGGCCAGACCCAGACGGACGAGTCCGAGATCCCCATGGGCGGGAAGCTCACGCTGGCGGGGACGTCGGACGTCGACTATATGGACCCGACCGCGACGTACTACGTCCTCGGCAGCATCCTGCACCGCGGCGTGTCGCGTCAGCTCGTCACGTACCCGGGCCTCCCCGGTGAGGCCGGTAACGAGCCCATCGCGGACCTCGCGGAGGAGCTCGGCCAGCCCAACGAGGACGCGACCGAGTGGAGCTACACGATCAAGGACGGCGTCCTGTGGGGCCAGGCCCTCGGTGGCGAGGACGTCCCCGGCGTAACGGGCGAGGAGATCACCTGCGACGACGTCAAGTACGGCATTGAGCGCAACTGGATCCCCTCGGTCGGCGCGCAGTACGCCTACTACTACGAGATGATCGAGGGCGTCGACGAGTTCTCGAAGAACAAGGCCGATGAGATCACCGGGATCGAGTGCGTCAGCGACAAGGAGATCGTCTTCCACCTGACCGAGTCGATCGGTGACTGGAACCTCCGCCTGGCGATGCCGGCGACGACGCCCGTGCCGCAGAGCTACGCGGAGCAGTACGACAAGACCAAGGACTCCGACTACGACAACCACGTCGTGTCGTCGGGCCCCTACCAGATCCAGGAGTGGGCACCCGAGGAGCGGATCGTCCTCACCCGTAACGAGAACTGGGACCGCGCCACCGACGAGGCGCGCGGTGCCTACGCCGACGAGGTCGAGATCCGTCTCGGGTTCGACGGGAACATCGCGGTGAAGAAGATCCAGGACGGCGACTTCCACCTCTCGTGGGACGCATCGCCGACCGAGGCCCTTCTCAAGCAGACGATCGAGGACCCGGACCTGTTCGCGCACACGGCGCGGGGGCCCTCGGGCTGCAACCGGTACATCTTCATGAACACGCGACTCGAGCCGTTCGACGACCTCAAGGTGAGGCAGGCCATCAACTACGCGATCGACCGCGAGAACATCAAGCGTCTGCAGGGCGGCGTGACGGCCACGGGCCCGATCGCGGTGAGCATCCTGCCGCCGGGCATCCCGGGTCACCTCGACCCCGCGGACTTCAACCCGTACGAGACGCCGAACCTGGCCGGTGACATGGAGAAGGCGAAGCAGCTGATGGCGGACGCCGGCTTCCCCGACGGCTACGACGACGAGATCTTCGTCGTCGGCTCGTCGACCCCGCCGCACGACAAGTACTTCGAGTCGATCCGGGCGGACCTCGAGGAGCTCGGCTTCTCGAACATCCGCAGCGCGACGCCGGAGTTCCCGAACCACTACACCCAGTTCTACGGAATCCCCGGCAAGGACGTGCACATGGGCACGTCGGCCGGGTGGTGCAAGGACTGGGCGGACGCGGTGACGTTCTTCGACCCGCTGATGCACGGGGACAACATCCTCACGTCGGGCAACAGCAACTACTCCGAGGTGGACGACCCCGAGCTGAACGAGATGATCGACGACGCCGCGGCGACGGCCGATGCCACCGAGCGTGCCGCGAAGTGGGAAGAGGTCAACCGCTACGCGACCGAGCAGGCGTACTGGGTCCCGTGGAGCTGGGACGAGGACATCATGCCGTACAGCGAGGACGCGGTGAACGTCTACTACCACTACAACTACTCGCTGATCGACTGGCCCAACGTCGGCGTTCGGCAGTAAGAAAGCAGTGACGGGAGGTGGGGGGGGGGGGGG
>JALZEG010000272.1 GCA_030862185.1 Actinomycetota bacterium | reverse complement strand
GCGCAGAGAAGCCTCGTCGACGACCGCGTCGACGAGGCCGGCCGCGCTCGCCGACGCCGCGGTGTGGGAGTCGTCCGCGAGCGGCCGGCCGGTCCCAGCCTCGACGACGCGCGGGCCCGCGAAGCCGATCGTCGCCCCCTCCTCAGCGATTGTCACGTCGGCCAGCGCGGCGAGGCTCGCGAGCACGCCTCCTGTGGTCGGGTGCCCCAGGACCGCGACGAACGGTTGCCCCGCGCGCGCCAGGTCCACGCGCGCCGCCGCGATCTTCGGCATCTGCGCGAGCGACGCCATGCCCTCCTGCATGCGCGCGCCGCCGGTCGCCGTCCGGAGCACGAACGGCACGCGCCTCGTCGCGGCGCGGCCCAGCGCGCGCGCCAGGCTCTCGCCGGCGGAGGAGCCCATGCTTCCGCCCATGAAGGAGAAGTCGAACGCCGCGACCTCGACCGGAACGCCGGCGATCGTCGCGGCCCCCGCGTGCACCGACTCCGGCGCGCCCGATCGCTCCCGCGCCCGCGTCAGGGCCTCCGCGTACGACGGGTATCCCAGAGGGTCGACGGGTTCGACCGGAGGAACCGCGGAGTCGAAGGATCCGCCGTCGATCAGGGTTTCAATCGCCTGCGGGGCGGCCTCGGGCAAAGGTTTGTCTCCTCTTCGACCTGCTAACCTCGGTGCGTTCCCGAGACTCTACGCACGACAGTCTCACCTCTTGCCAAGGAGCGATCCCCCGTGCCCTCCGGAAGACCACGGATACTCGTCGCGAAGCCGGGCCTCGATGGCCACGACCGCGGCATCAAGGTAGTGGCCCGCGCTCTGCGTGACGCGGGCATGGAGGTCATCTACACGGGCCTCCACCAGACCCCCGAGCAGATCGCGTCCGCGGCGATCCAGGAGGACGTCGATGCCGTAGGGCTCTCGTGCCTGTCGGGCGCGCACATGACGTTGTTTCCGCGGGTGGCGCAGCTCGTCGAGGAGGGGGGCGGCGAGGGGATGCTCGTCTTCGGCGGGGGGATCATCCCCGACGCCGACGTCCCCAAGCTGAAGGAGGCCGGCATCGTCGAGATCTTCACGCCGGGGACGACGACCAAGGCGATCGTCGAGTGGGTGCGGGAGCACGTCCCCGCGGCGAAGGAGGAAGTCGGTTAGTGGACCTGTTCGAGTACCAGGGCAAGGAGCTCCTGCGCAAGTTCGAGGTACCCGTACCCGAGGGGCGCGTGGCGACGACTCCCGAGGAAGCGGCCGAGGCCGCGAAGGGGCTCGGCGGCAAGGTCGTGGTCAAGGCGCAGGTCCAGGTCGGGGGCCGCGGGAAGGCCGGCGGAATCAAGCTGGCGGGCTCGCCGGACGAAGCGCGCGACGTCGCTTCGCAGATCCTCGGCATGGACATCAAGGGCCACGTCGTCAAACGCGTGCTGGTCGAGCGCGCCGGCGACATCAAGGCGGAGTACTACTGCTCGTTCCTGCTCGACCGCTCCAACCGCGACTTCCTCGGGATGATGAGCGCGAAGGGCGGCGTCGACATCGAGGAGGTCGCGGAGACCGATCCCGACGCGATCGCGATGGTGCACGTCGACCCGCTGCTCGGGATCTCGGACTTCCACGCGCGCGCGATGGTGTTCGGCTCGGGGATCGACCCCGAGGCGCGCAAGGATGCGATCGCGCTGCTGCCCAAGCTCTACCGCGCGTTCGTCGAGCTCGACGCGTCGCTCGTCGAGGTCAACCCGCTCGTCCTCACGGGCCAGGGACGCGTCGTCGCTCTCGACGCGAAGGTGTCGGTCGACGACTCGGCCGCGTACCGTCACCCGGTCTTCGACCAGCTGAAGGCCGCGCACGAGATCCCGGAGCAGGAACGCGTCGCGAAGGAGAAGGGCCTCAACTTCATCAAGCTCGACGGAGACGTCGGGATCATCGGCAACGGCGCGGGGCTCGTGATGTCGACGCTCGACGTGGTGAAGGCCGCCGGCGGCGAGGCCGCCAACTTCCTCGACGTCGGGGGCGGCGCGGGGGCCGAGCTGCTGTCGTCGGCGCTCGAGGTCATCACGTCGAATCCCGAGGTCCGGAGCGTGCTCATCAACATCTTCGGCGGCATCACGCGCTGCGACCTCGTCGCCGAGGGGATCATCGACGCGCTCGGCCGCCTCGACGTGAAGGTCCCTATCGTCGTCCGGCTCGACGGGACGAACGCGGAGCAGGGGCGGAAGATGCTCGCCGACGCGCCGCACCCGATGCTGAAGGCGTCCGACACGATGCTGGGGGCCGCGCAGCTCGCGGTCGATCTAGCTCACGGGAGGGC
>JALZEG010000232.1 GCA_030862185.1 Actinomycetota bacterium | reverse complement strand
TCGAGCTGCCGTCGCTCCCACCGGGCCGCTATTTCCTGTCGACTTGCAACGATCCGTGCAAGCTCTCTCTCGGAGACCTGATGGCGACCGAGCTGATCGTCGCGGCCTCGGAGGACGACGGCGAGATGTCGATCCTAAGGGACCGGCTCTCCTGGCGGATTCGCAGCCTTCGCATCCTGGTGACCAACCGCGTCCTCGGCGGTCGTCCCGAGTCGCTGCGCGGCCGCATCGCGGCGCTCGAGCGCGAGTTCGTCGCGTTGAGCGAAGAGGTCTCCGACCTGCGTGCCGCGGGGGCGCGGGAGGAGAAGCGCCCGCCGGAGGACGGATCCACGTCGTCGCTGCCGTCCTTGCTCGCATTCGTAGTCCCGGCCGCGCTGCTCGGGCTCGTCTTCGGGCGCCGCCATCACGTAACGAGGTAGCACGCGCTCGCGTATCGTCGGCAGCCATGGGACGGCTGGCGCGGGTCGCGATCGTCGTCGTGATGCTGTTGCTGGTCGCGGACTTCGGAGCGAAGCTCCTCGTCGAGAACCTCGCGGCCAACGCGCTGTCGTCGCGCCGCGGCGTGAACGGCTCCGTCGGCGTCTCGTTCGGCGCTTTCCCGTTCCTGCTCGCGCTGAAGGACCGGCACTTCGGAAGCGTCACCGTCGAGGCCGAGAACGTGCGCAGCGGAGGCTTCGCGACCGCGTCCGACGTCCGGCCGCAGGCCGAGGCGCGCCTGGAGTCGGTCCGTTTCGAGCTCGACGACGTCGACGTCGTCGGCGACGTGTGGCGCGATGACCCGAAGGGCCGCGTGTCGGCGTCGTCGGGAGCGGGGGCCGCGACGCTGACGCAGGAATCCCTGAACGGCCTGGTGCCGCCGCAGCACCCGGTGCGGCTGACGCTGCGCGACGGCTCGATCCGCGTGACCGCGACGTCGCCGGCGGGGACGCAGGAGGTCGAGGTGTCCGAGAGCGACGTGCGGCTGGAGGCGTCGACGCTCGTGGTGCAATCGCCGCCCCCGGTAGGCGCGATCGTGATCCCGCTGCCGGAGCTGGTCGAGGGCGTGACGTTCGAGGACTGGGACGTGACCGACGGGGGCCTGGAGTTGACGTTCTCGCTGAAAGACGTGGAGCTGAAGCTGTAGTCAGTGCACCAGGCCGCGGCGGAAGGCTTCGGCTACCGCTTCGGTCCGGTCGTGTACCTCCAGCTTCCTGAAGATCTGCTTCAGGTACGTCTTGACGGTCTCCTCCGAGACGTGGATGTGCTCGGCCACCTCGCGGGTCGACTTGCCGTGCGTCAGCTCCTGCAGGACCGTCAGCTCGCGGTCGGTCAGCGCCTGCGGGTCGCGGCCCCCGATGCGCCCGAAGATGCCCTCGGTCACGTTGGGGTCGAGCACGGACTTCCCCGCGGCCACGTCCTTGATCGCCTGCACGACGACCTCCTTCGACGCGCCCTTCGAGAGGTAGCCGTCGGCTCCGGCCTTGACGGCCTCCGCGACCGTGCCGGGGTCGGTGAACATCGTGAGGATCAACACGCGCGTCGACGGCGACTTCTCCTTGACGAGCCGCGTCGCTTCGATCCCGTTCATCGTCTTGCCGAGGTTGACGTCCATGAGGATGACGTCGACCTCCTCGCGCTCCGCGCGCTCGACCGCCGCGTCCCCGGTGGCCACGACGCCGACGAGGTCGATGCCTTCGGCCATGGAGAGCATGACCTCGAGCCCCTGCGAGACCAGCGTGTGGTCCTCGGCGATCAACGTCTTCAGCGTCACCGCGCGACTCCGCCCGGAAGGACGGCCTCGACGCGCGTGCCGCGGCCGGGCAACGTGTCCAGCTCGATGCGTCCACCCACGCGTTCGGCGCGCTCCCTCATCAACCTCATCCCGTGGTGCTCGTCGTCGACCGAGGTGGCGGGGTCGAACCCCGTGCCGTCGTCCTCGATGACGATGTGCACGAAGCCGTCGGCCTCCTCGACCCCGATGACGACTGTACTTCCCTGCGCGTGCTTCAAGGCGTTTACGAGCCCTTCCTGGAGTATCTGGACGGCCGCGAGCGAGACCGGGATCGGGGGCTCCGACGCGACGCCGCCCTCGATGCGGACCTCGGTCCCCCACAACGTCGAGACGTCCTCGACGTAGTTGCGGATGGTCTCCATCAGCCCGCCCTCCTCGACGCTGGAGCGCCTCAGGTCGACGAGCGACGCGCGCAGCTCCTTGATCGCGCCGTCGATGGCCTCGCGCGCGTTGGCGATCGTGGTCTGGGCCTGGTCGGTGCGGCCGGCGTCGATGAGCTCGACGGCGTTGCCGCAGCCGTAAGCCGCAGCGGCGAGCATCTGGAGGCTGGAGTCGTGGATGTCCTCGGCGATCCGGTTGCGTTCGCGCTCGCGTTCCTGGAAGACCTTCTCGGTCGCCGTCAGGAGGGCGTCCTGCTGGCGCGAGAGCCGCTCGGAGAGCTCCTGCTGGGTGCGGGCGCCGACGATGCTGAGCCGCGCGAAGAACAGGGGGATGAGGATCGCGGCGACCGCCTCCGCGCCGATCTCGTCGTATGCCACCGCGGTGACCACGCCCAGCCCGGTCAGCAGGACGTACGAGATGAAGAAGCCCGCCAGGGGATCGGGAAGAAGCGCCCGGACGGCCTCCCGGAAAGGCTGACCCGCGTCGAGCCGCACCATCGTCACGACGAGTCCGAAGTTGAGCACCAGCCGCGCGAGCGCGGCGAGACCTATGAACAACGTGCCGACCGGGAACGAGAACAGACTCTCCCCGTACGCGTAGAGGATGGCGCCCGCGGCGGCGAGGGCCAGCACGCTCTGTGCACGATTGAACAACGCGCGCCACAACGGGATCTCTCGCGTGAACTCCCGTGGGTCGGTCGAGCCGAGGGCCGCGATGAGCATCGGCACCCACATCTGGTCGCGGAAAAGGATCGCGAGCGCGAGATAGATCGGGAACGACATCGTCACCTCAGTGCCGTATCCCAACGACACCGGGAGCAGCTCGACGGCAGCAAGGAGAGCGATCCAGAAGATGTACGTGGAGATCGGGGGGCCGGATCCGTGGGTCTCGGACAACGACCAGGCAAAGATCGCTGCGGTTGCGACGATCACACACCACGCGAAGACCCTGCCCTGCCTCACGTCCATATCGTAAGGAGCGGTCCATCACGGCGAGCGTCATATGAAAGAGGGAGGGCCCGTACGGAGCCCTCCCTCTTCGACGTCTCTTCCCTCAGTACTTCCAGTGCGCACCCGCCGTCTGGAACAGTGCGGCGAGCACACCGGCGAAGGCAACGAGCTTGAGTTTCAAGCGGACCTCCTCTCGGAAGGTGTCTGTGGACCGGCCCTCCGGCCGCCGCTCCGCTTCACTCTTGGCCGATCGCCGAGGCGATCGGTCGCTCGCTCACGCTAAGTCGCTGTCGTCCGTTTCCTCCTGATTTTCGCCCTCCGCTTACCCGCTTGGGTACCGACTCGACCCGAACGGGGGATTCGAGCGCTCAGGCTATGGCTGTTAACTACTGATGGCAATGGCCCCTAGGGCCTATTTCGTCATCTTTTGAGGTAATTCTTGGAAGCTCCGGAGCCTGTCGGACCGAGCGTTCTCATCGCGGAGCGACATCTCATGGTCGCCGACTCGCTCGCGCGCCTCGTCACCGACTCCGGCGCCGGGCACGTCGCGGCGAAGGTCCAGGACCCCGCGGCCGCGCTCGAGATGACGGAGAAGATGGCGCCCGACATCGCGATCGTGGACCTCGACCTCTCGCCGAACTGCACGTTGATCCGCGGACTCCACGAGTCGTGTCCCGAGACGCGCATCATCGTGCTCGCCGACCGGATGAGCGGCGCCGACTCACAGATCGTCGACGCGCTGGCGTCCGGCGCGGTCGGCGCGATGTTCAAGGAGAGTTCCTCCGAGGACCTCGCCCGCGCGCTGTCGTCGTCGTCCCAACGGACGCCCGTGGTCGCGGACGAAGCGGCGGGGCTCCTGCTCAACTCGTACGTCGACGCGCTGACCGAGAAGCGGCTGCGCGACCGCGCCACGATCGAGGCCCTCGCGGCCGCGGTCGAGGTGCGCGACGCCGTCACCGGCCAGCACCTGCACCGCGTGACCCACCTCGCGACGCGCTGCATCGATGCCATCGACCCCGCGCTCGCCAAGAACGAAGAGGTCGTCTTCGGCTTCATGCTCCACGACGTCGGCAAGATCGGGGTGCCCGACGCGGTCCTCAACAAGAGGGGGCCGCTCGACGCGGCGGAGAAGGAGATCATGCGGCGGCACCCCGAGCTCGGCGTGAAGATCGTCCAGCCGATCGGTTTCTCGCCGATGGCGACCGACGTGATCATGTGCCACCACGAACGCTGGAACGGACAGGGGTACCCGCACGGCCTCCGCCAGGAGGAGATCCCGTTGGTGGCGCGGGCCTTTGCGGTCGCGGACGCCTTCGACGCCATGACTTCGGACCGTCCCTATCGAGCGGCGCTCCCGGCCGCGGATTCCCTGCAGGTGCTAGAGAACGCCGCCTATACAGAGTTCGATCCGGACATAGTCAAGGTCTTCATAGATCTAAAC
>JALZEG010000229.1 GCA_030862185.1 Actinomycetota bacterium | reverse complement strand
GTCGCGGCCGCGGGCGGTGCCAGGCGCCGGCGCACGACGAGGCCGCGCGCCTCGAGCTCCTTCAGACGGCGGCTGAGCAGGTTCGGAGCGATCCCTTCGAGGCGCGTCTGGAGGTCGGTGAACCGCTTCGGGGCGAAGAACAGCTCGCGCAGGATCAGCAACGTCCAGCGGTCGCCGACGAAGTCGAGGGCCCGGGCGAGGGGGCAGTACTGCTGGTAGCTGCGGGACATATGACGTGCCTAACAGGTCAACTTGACGGATTCAAGTACGTACTATACGAAATATAGCGCCATGGAACGCCTCGGTCGATTCGTCGTGCGGCACCCTCGCCGGCTGCTCGTCGTCTCCGCGGTCTTCGTCGCCCTCGGCGCGGCCGTCGGCCCCTCGGTCTCGGCGCACCTGTCGAGCGGCGGCTTCGACGACCCGTCCAGCGAGGCCGCCCACGCCGCCCAGCGGATCGAGGGGATCTTCGGCGTCAGCGATCCGGACGTCGTCCTGCTCGTCGAGGCGCGCGACGGATCGGTCGACGACGAAGAGGTGGCGCGCGAGGGCCTCGCGCTGACCGAGTCGCTCGCGAACGAAGAGGGCGTCCTGCGCGTCGACAGCTACTGGAGCCTCGGCGGCGCGCCGCCGCTGCGCAGCACCGACGGGACGAAGGCGATGATCCTCGCCAACCTCGAGGGCACGCAGAACGACAAGCACGAGCTGCTCGAGCACATCAGCCCCCGCTACTCCGGGACGAGCGACGCCGTCGAGGTCTCGGTGAGCGGCTTCTCCGAGATCTACCGCCAGGTGACCGACCAGGTCGAGGAGGACCTCGTGCGGGCCGAGATGATCGCGATCCCGATCCTGTTGGTCCTGTTGCTCTTCGTGTTCCGCAGTCCCATCGCCGCGTCTCTCCCGCTGGGGGTCGGGCTCGTCGCGGTGGTCGGGACGCTGCTCGTGCTGCGGGTGCTCGCGGCGATGACCGAGGTGTCGATCTTCGCCCTTAACCTGACGACGGGCATGGGCCTGGGTCTCGGCATCGACTACAGCCTCTTCGTCGTCTCCCGCTTCCGCGAGGAGCTGGCCGCGGGCGAGGCCGTCCCCGACGCGGTGACGACCACCGTCGCGACCGCGGGGCGCACGGTGCTGTTCAGCGCGATCGCGGTCGCAGCGTCGTTGTCGGCGCTGCTGCTGTTCCCCATCGTGTTCCTCCGGTCGTTCGCGTATGCCGGGATCCCCGTCGTCGCGCTCGCCGCGACGGGTGCGATCGTGACGCTGCCCGCGCTCCTCGCGCTGCTGGGCGAGCGCATCGACAAGTGGTCGGTGCGCCGGGCGCCGGAAGCGGACGCGACCGGGGCGTGGTACCGGGTCGCGCAGCGCGTGATGCGTCGCCCGGTCCCCGTCGCGATCGCCGGCACGCTTCTGCTCCTCGTGCTCGGCGCGCCTTTCCTCGACGTGAAGCTCGGCCTCCCCGACGACCGCGTGCTCCCGCCGGGCGCGCCCGGCCGCGCGGTGACCGACGAGCTGCGCCGCGACTTCTCCGGCAACGAGGCCGCGGCGATCCTGGTCCTCGCGAACGGCGTCGATCCCCGTGCCTCGAGCGAGAACGTGGCCCGCTTCGCGCGGCGGCTGTCGGACCTCGACGGGATCGCGCGTGTCGACTCCGCCGCGGGGAGCTACGTCGACGGCGGCCTGTTGTTCAGGTCCGGCCGGCTGGCGCAGCGCTTCGCCGCCGACGATGCGACGTACTTCTCCGCGGTCCTCGACTCCGCCGTCGAGGCGCAGTCGCTGGAGGCGGAGGAGGTCGTGCACGAGATGCGGGCGCTCGACGCGCCGTTCCGCTTCGAGGTGGCGGGGCCGTCCGCCGACCTCGTCGACGGCAAGCGCAGCGCGTTCGCGCGCATCCCCTATGCGGTGCTGTGGATAGCGCTCGTGACGTTCGTGACGCTGTTCCTGCTCTTCGGGAGCATCCTCGTCCCGCTCAAGGCGGTCGTGCTGAACCTGCTCAGCCTCACCGCGACCTTCGGCGCGATGGTGTGGGTGTTCCAGGAAGGGAACCTGTCGGGCATCCTGAACTTCACCCCCACCGGGACGATCGTGCTGTCGAACATCATCCTGATGTTCTGCATCGCGTTCGGCCTGTCGATGGACTACGAGGTCTTCCTGCTGTCGCGGGTGAAGGAGGAGTACGACGCGACGGGAGACAACGACCTCGCGGTCGCGCGAGGGCTCGACCGGACCGGGCGCATCGTCACCGCGGCGGCCGCGCTCATCGCCGTCGTGTTCGTCGCGATGATCAGCTCCGGCATCTCCTTCATAAAGATGTTCGGCCTGGGGCTCGCGCTCGCGGTCGTGATGGACGCGACCTTGGTGCGCGGCGCGCTCGTGCCGGCGTTCATGAAGCTGATGGGGCCTGCGAACTGGTGGGCGCCCGCTCCCCTGCGGCGCCTCCACGACAGATTCGGCATCCGAGAAGCCACGGCAGAAGGGACGAGGACGTGAAGAAGCTGAACGCATCTCTGATTGCGGTCGTCCTGGCGGCAGCGGCATGCACCACTCCCGAAGAGCCCGCGAAGGAGGGGATCGCGGCGCTGGACGAACAGAAGGACGACGAGACGCCGACGAGGACCAATGAAGACGCGCGGAAGACACAGCCGGGCAGCGGCTCGAAGAAGAAGGGCGGCACGGCTACGAGCAGGAACAAGCCGTCCGGCGCAGGCACCTCTCAGCCCGCGACCGGGGGTGGATCCGGCACGGCGAATCGAGGCGGCGGTGACGGAGGCGCCACGCGGCAAGGGGCCGCGGCCCCCGCGCCGGTCCCTCGAGGGGAGCACCAGTACGCGACGGAGGGGCAGCGGACGGTCAACGGGAACACGTCGGATCTCCCGAAGACGACGACGCTGGCGGCGAACGCGCCGGCGGACGGCGTCCAGCGGCAGGGCCGCGACCTCCGCGACTCCGACGGCAACGGCACGCTCACCGAGACGGACCTGCACTACCGCTCGAACGGCGTCTTCCTGTCGTACGTGAAGGTCACGTCGCGCTTCCAGGGCGGGCTGACCGACGTGCGCGAGTTCAGGCTGCCGCGGCCGGTGCTGATCGCGCCGCGGGGAGGGGGGCCCGGCTTCACGCAGGCGTTCACGATGCGGGGCTCCGGGACGACCGCCAAGGTCACGATCGAGGCGCACCGGTGGGAGAACGTCGCGGTAGGCGGCCGGCAGGTGAGGGCCCTGCTCGTGCAGACCGACATCAGGTTCTCGGGCGCGTTGGAGGGTTACCAGCGGTCGACGTCGTGGTTCTGGCCGAAGCACCTGCTGCCGTTGAAGGAGCAGGTCCAGACTGACGTGCGCAACGGGCCGATCCGGCTGCAGAGCAATTACCAGGCCGAGCTGAACCAGCTGCCGGGATAGCCCAACGCCGGGGACTACATCGTCCCGAGGCCCCCGAAGACCGTCTGCAGGATCTCCTGCAGGTCTATCGGCGTGAAGTCGGACGGGGCTTCGACGTCGTCGGTGAATTCGTCGACCGTCATCCTCAGCGCCATGTCCTCGACGCCCTCGGGCTGAGGCTCGTCGAGCTCCTCGGAGATCTTCACGACGTCGAACTCGATCTGGACTATCTGTCCGTCGGAGATCCACACGTCAACCGGGATCTCGGCGTCCGGCACCTCCTGCAGCGCGTCGGACGGGATGGCGCCGGCGGGCGCGCCGCTCAATCCCTGGAGCGCGTCGAGCGACTCGCTGACGACGTCCTTCAGCGCCAGCGTCACGACGAGGTGCGCCCCGACGTCGTCGGTGCCCTCTGACGTCACGCGCGCGTTCTGGTCGAGGATCTGGGCGAGCTCGTCCGCGATCGCCTGCGCCTCCTCGGCATCCGGCGAGGCCGCGCCTCCGCCGAACTGCTCCGCCAGCTCGTCGATGCCCTCGATGCCGATCCACTCCCCGTCCACCAGCGGACGGGCGAAGTCGAACCCCTGCGCCGTCGCCTGCTCGACGGTCGCGTCGATCTCCGCAGCGTTGCCGCCGAACTCCTCGACGAGGTCTCGCACCTCCAGCCGGGCGTACAGCGTTTGCTCGCGGACCCGCAGCTCCACCGCGTCCTCGTTGCCCGCCACGTTCACCACGATCTGGGCCTGCGCGTCCGCGGCCGTCTCGCCCTTCGCCGAGATCGTCAGCGACGAGTCCAGCAGCTTCTCGGCCTCTTCCTCCGTCATGTCTTGCGCGGCGAGGCTGGCGGGGTCGCCCTCGACCGTCATCTCGACGGTGATCCCCTCGTACTCCGCCAGTGCGTCGAGTGCCTCGCTGAACGCCTGCTCCGGGTTCTCGGCCGCCTCCTCCTCACCGCCGCCGGCGCACGCGCCGGCGAACAGCGCCGCCGCACACAGCAAGGCAGCGAACCACCCGAAGCGCCTGTTCATTGGTGCCCTCCTTCGCTAAAGCCGTCGCCGGTCTCACGTTACGGCATCCCCGCCGTCCGGCGGCCACGCTGTCCGGAAGATCCCGCCATGATGCTCGGATGAGCGCCCCCGCCCGACGGCTCCGCGTTCTCCTGGTCCTCGCCGTCGCGCTGGTGCTGGCGATGTCGACGTGGTTCTCCGCCTCGGCGGTGGTGCCGCAGCTGCGCGCGGAATGGGGGCTGAACGACGCGGCGGCCGCGTGGCTCACGATCGCCGTCCAGCTCGGGTTCGTCGCCGGCGCGTTGCTCTCCTCGCTGCTCAACCTCTCCGACGTGCTGCCGGTGCGGGCGATCATGATCGTGTCGTCGCTCGGAGCCGCCGCGGCCAACCTGCTGATCCTCGCCGCCGACGGTCCCGCGCTGGCGATCCCGCTTCGTTTCCTCACCGGCGCGTTCCTCGCCGGCCTCTATCCACCCGCGCTGAAGCTGATGGCGACCTGGTTCACGAAGGGCCGCGGCACCGCGCTCGGCGTGATGGTCGGCGCCTTGACGCTCGGCAGCGCGCTCCCCCACCTCGTCAACGCGCTCGGGGGCCTCGACTGGCAGACGGTCATCGTCGCGACGTCGGCGTCCACCGCAGCGGGCGCGGTCGTCGTGTGGACGCTCGTGCGGGAGGGTCCCTTCCCGTTCCCGCCCGCGGTGTTCGACGTGCGGCAGGCGCGCCTCGTGTTCACGCAGCGCAAGGTGCTGCTGACCTCGCTCGGCTACTTCGGCCATATGTGGGAGCTCTACGCGATGTGGGCGTGGTTCGTCGTCTTCTTCCGCGCGTCGCTCGCGGAAGCCGGCGCGTCCGACGGGTCGTTCGCCGCCCTCGCGACGTTCGCGGTGATCGGCGTCGGCGCGCTCGGCTGCTACGCCGGCGGCGTCCTCGGCGACAGGTGGGGCCGGGCGCGGCTCAACCTGTGGTCGCTGTCCGTCTCGGGCGCGTGCGCCGCGCTGATCGGGTTGAGCTTCGGCCGCGCGCCGTGGCTCGTCCTCGCGATCGCGCTCGTCTGGGGCTTCGCCATCGTCGCCGACTCGGCGCAGTACTCGACGCTCGTGACGGAGCACGCCGACCAGCGCTACGTCGGGACCGCTCTGACGCTGCAGCTCGCCGCGGGTTTCCTGCTCACGGTCGTGACGATCTGGCTGATCCCCTGGTTCGAGTCCGCGGTGTCGTGGCGCGCCGCGTTCCTGCTGCTGGTGCCCGGCCCCCTCGTCGGGATAGTGGCGATGCGCCGGCTCAGCTCTGCGTGAGGACCGCGAGGATGTTCCCCGCAGGGTCCTTGAACCACGCGATGTCCGGCCCCCGGCCGCGCGCGATGCCCTTGTCGTCCTGGTCGAAGCCCGCGTAGCGCTCGAACGTGACGCCGCGCGCCGTCAGCTCGTCGACCGCGGCCTCGACGTCGTCCACCTCGAAGTTCAGGACCGTGTACGTCGCCGGCTGGAAATCCGGCTTGTGATAGACGATCGTGTCGCGACCGCCGGCGAGGTGCAGCGCCAGCAGCCCGGCGTCCTCGTCGAGGACGGTAGTGCGCAGGCCCAGGGTCTCGCCGTAGAACTGCCGGGCCGCCGCTACGTCGTCGACCGCGAAGCTGCTGAACGAGCGTGTCTCCGTGAACATGGGTTTCTCCTCTCGCTAGTCCTTCTCCCAATAGGACCCCAGCGGCGTCCGAGAGTCATCGGCGTTCCTAGATGCGGAGGGTGTTCATTCAGTCACCGTGGGTAAAGACCCGGCCATGGTGCGCTTGTTCCGGCGAACCGGCCGGTCGGGTCTTCTGTGGCTTGTCGCGTCGACGGCCATGTGGGCGAGCCGGCGGCGGTCCGCGCGCCGCGCCGCGCTGCGCGGCCTGCTCGACGCCGCGCTCGCGTGGGGGGTCACCGGGCTCCTCCGCCGCGTCTTCGACGACCGGACCAGGAGCGACGCCGTGGCGACCGCGTTCGCAGCCGGTGCGGCCC